>JACQVL010000010.1 GCA_016209865.1 Candidatus Latescibacterota bacterium
GGGCGGCACGCGCGGGACGCTCGCACGCGGGTTCACCTACCTCAAGGTGGACTCGGTCACGGTGTCGCTGACCGTCACCGCCAATGTCTCCGGGACGGCGCGGACGGACACCGTCCACACCGCCCGGCTCCCAGAGGGACTGCCGTTCATCACTCCTCAGAAGACCGCACCGGTCGCCGCCCTGCAGCGCCTGTTCGATGCCTTAGCTGGACTGGCACTGGAGATCCCGCCCGGAGCGATTGACCAGAACATCACGGTGTCCCTCGATGTCCGCAACGTGACCATCCGGAACGACAGCACGATGTTCGCCCCCATCAACGGACGGCCGTCGTTCCTGTTCATCCATCCGGCCGTCAGCGTCAACGGGGTCGAGCAGCCGAGGTTCGACTTCTCCGGCCGGGCGGCGATCAACCTGACCGTCCTCCTGCGCAAGTTCGGCCGGATTCTGCAGGCTTCCGGAGTGGACACGACGGCGGCGGACACCCTCGCCCTCGCCTACGTGACCCCGTCCGGCCTGACGCAGGAGGGGATGATCTCCAAGTCCCGGCACGACGACCGACTGATCATCGCCAGCCTGACGACCCTGGCCGACTTAGCGGGCATCCGGCAGCGGGACCTTACCGTCAACACCGCGCCGCCTGCCATCGTCTCCGGGCCGTTCGTCGTGCCCAGCGATACCTTCGCCACCGTCACCTGGCGGACGGATAAACTCACGACGAGTCGGGTGGAGTTCGGCACCGGTCAGACGCTCGCCGCCCTCACGCAGGCCGTCACCGATACCCAGCTCGTCAACGGCCACGTCGTCGTCCTGGGGACCCTGGTTCGTCAGACGAAATACTATTACCGGGTGATTTCCGAGGACGACCGCGGCCAGCGCGTCGCCAGCCGCATTCTGTTCTTCTCGACCGTCAACCGTCCCGACGTCCGTCCCCCAACGCTCACCGTCAAGCCCCAGGTGCTGGCGGTCGCCCCGCACAACGCGGTCATCGGATGGATCACCGACGAACTGAGCACGAGCACGGTCGAATACGGACCGACCGCCGCCTTAGGGACGATCAGAACCCACGACGCTCTGGTCATCCGGCACGTCCTCGCCCTGCACGGTCTGGCGCAGAGCACGACCTACTCCGCCCTCGTCAGCTCGGCGGACGGGAGCGGCAACGTAACCGCCTACCCGGATACCCTCGTCTTCACCACCCCGGCCGCGCCGGACACCCTCCCACCCCGGCTCCTCAGCCGGCCGGTCGTGGCTGGACTGACGCCGACGAGCGCGATCATCCAGTGGACGACCGACACGCCGAGCGACAGCCGGGTGACGTACGTGGCGGTCGGGACGGCGGACACCCTGCGGGCGGTGAACACGGAGGAACCGCTGGCCCAGCAGCACAGCGTGACGCTGACCGGCCTGACGCCCGACACCGCGTACCTGTACGTCGTCCGCTCGACGGATCAGGAGGGCAACCCGGTCGCCAGCCGGGCCGGACGGTTCAAGACGCCCGCGACGGCGGACACCACCCCGCCCGTCATCATCCGCGGCCCGGCCGTCCTGTACGCGTCCGATACCGTAATCGCCATCGGCTGGGTGACGGACGAGGTGAGCGATGGGTTCGTCTACTACAAGGGAAGCGGCGACAGCACGTTCACCTCGCATGGTGTGCCCGCTCAGTCCCGCCGGCACATCGTCTTCATCGGGGGGTTGACGAGCGGGGAGACGTACACCTTCGCCCTCACCTCCACCGATCCGAGCGGGAACACCACCGTCTTCCCACCCGGCACCGTCCTGTCGAAGCCGGTCGCGCAGGCGCGGCCAGTGGTGATCTCCGCATCCGGCGGTACGTTCACGACCGCGTCCGAACCAGACGTCCAGCCGCCCGTCATCACGGGCGGGCCGCGGGTGGTCGCCCGGACATCCACCTTGATCACGATCTCGTGGGAGACGGACGAGCCGGGCAACAGTCAGGTGTGGTACGGCACCAACCTGAGCCAGCAGGCGACCGATACGGACTTAGTGACCGCTCATCAAGTCACGCTCACCAACCTGTCGGCCGGGACGACGTACCCCTACCAGGTCGGGTCGACCGACCCGGCCGGGAACGGCCCGACGTGGAGCGCGCAGAGCGCCGCGACGACGGCGACCACCGCCGATACCGAGCCGCCGGTCATCCTGTCCGGCACTGTCCGCACCGCCGTCTCCAACGACCGGGTGACCGTCTCCTGGGAGACGGACGAGCCGTCGGACAGCTTCGTGCAGTACGGCACCGCCCCGGACGCGCTGACCTCGATGGTGGATGAGGCCGACCTGGTCACGTCGCACACCGTCGTGTTGACCAACCTCAGCCCGAATCAGGCGTACTCCATCCGGGCGACGTCCACCGACCTGGCGGGCAACGGCCCGACGGCGACGACCGCCCTGAGCGTCACGACGACCGCCACGGCGGACACGGCCCGGCCGGTCGTCAGCGGCGTCCAGGCGAACGCGGTGGCGACGACGGATACGAGCGTGACGCTGACGGTCGCCTGGCAGACAGATCGCTTAGCGACGAGCGTCGTCGAGTACGGCACCACGTCCAGCCTGGGATCGAGCGTGACGAACACGACGACCGGGACCGTCCATCAGACCGTCATCCCCCGGCTTCTACTCGGCACCCGGTATTTCTTCCGCGCCGGTTCCGCCAGCGCGACCGACCCGCAGGGCAGCCGTCTGGCGTACAGCACGACGAGCAGCCTGACCACCCCGGCAAGCGTTGACACGACGACGCCCGCCGCGCCGGCGGCCGTGACGGCCATTCCGGGTGACGGGGCGGCGTACCTCCGCTGGACTCCATCGCCCAGCGCGTCGGTCACGGGGTATACGATCCTTCGGAACGGGAACGCACTCGCCACAGTCGGACGGGATTCCACGTTCCTCGATGTCAGCGCGACGAACGGGCAGGCGCAGTCCTACACCATCCGGGCGATCAGCGCGATCGGGAAGACGAGCCCGCTTTCGGCTTCTGCCTCGGCCACACCTCACTCCAATCAGGTTCCCACCGCGCCCGCGTCGAGCAGTCCGGCGTCCGGGGACACCGTCTCCCTCGCCCCGGTCCTCGTCATCGGGAACTCCTCGCCCGTCACCGGCGACCCGGCACGTGCGGCGCTGACGTACAGGTTCCAGGTGGGGGCGGATTCCGCGTTCTCCACGCTCGTCGCGTCGGTCGTCGGGGTCGCGCAGGGCGTCTCCGGCAACCCGACCCACTGGAAAGTCGAGGACACCGGACTCCCCGGCGTATCGCTCCTCCAGAGCGGGGAGCGGTACTGGTGGCGCGGTCGGGCGAACGACGGCATCTTCAACGGCGCCTGGTCGACGCCCCGGACGTTCGTCGCCAGCGCGAGCAAGCCGACGGGGATCACGCCGGGACATCTCTCCGTCACCCGGCAGTTCGCGCTGAGACAGAACGTCCCTAACCCGTTCAACCCGGCGACGGCGATCCGGTACGACCTGCCGCGTGCCGCGCAGGTGACGCTCAGGGTGTACAACCTCCTCGGTCAGGAAGTCGCCGTCCTCGTCGATGCCCGTCAGGAGCCAGGGTACTACACCGTCCGGTGGGATGGCCGGAACCGTGCAGGCGTCTCGGTCGCCAGCGGCCTGTACTTCTACCGCCTGCGGGCCGGGGAGTTCACCAGGACAAAAAAGATGATGCTGGTGAGATAAGAGGTTGAACCTTGACAAGACGATTCGTCTCAGTCTGATTGAGCGTTGGGCCCCGCACAAATAGAGGCTGAGGACTTGCATTCGCTCAGAGTTCTCAGTATCTTTGAAGCTAGACTTAGAGGGGCTCAAATTCCTCATACTCTCTCTCCGAAGACAGCGAGGTCAACGATGCGAGTCGAAGCGATCAAAGTCGACAACGGTTTCTTGATCCCCCTCAGCGAGGGATTCCAAGACATTACCCAAGACCGCCTCCTCTTAGAAGTCGAAATTCTTGATCCCCAGCAAGCCGAGGCCGGGTATACGGCTTTAGACCAGCTGGTCGGCTGCTGTGAGACGGGCCAGCCGGACGCCTCCGTCCAGCATGATCAGCACATCTATGGGCGCCGAGGGAGCCATGATCTTCGTTGACACGGGGGCGTGGATTGCGCTCTCCGATAAATCGGATCAATATCATCGGCAGGCGAAGGCGATTTACACCCGGCTGAAGCGGCGTCGAGCGCGGTTCGTGACCACCGATTACGTGATCGATGAGACGACGACCCGGTTGCGCTATGATAGTGGGCATGCCAGTGCGGTCAAGTTTTTGGAGGTCATTCGGACGGCGGAACAGGCGGGGATTCTCCGGGTGGTCGCCATTACGCCGGCCGTGTTCCAGACGGCGCAGACTCTCTTTCGCCAATATGATACGGTGGTGCTGTCGTTGACGGATTGCACGAGTTTTGCCGTGTGTGAGCAGCATCAGGTGTCGGAAGCTTTTGCCTTTGATCAACATTTTCCCCTCCGAGGCATCACGCTCTGCACCAAATAGGGTTCTGCCCTCCTGAACAGGGTGCGGGGCCTAACAACCGCTTGCAGGCCGTCTGGAACCCGGCCCTGCTTGTGGGTGTGCTGAGCATAATTCTGCCGCTCTGCCTGTCGCTGGCGTCGCTTCATGGGTTCCAGCGGCTGAAGCGGGGCGTTGGGCTGCCCACCAAGGGGGCATCAGATGTCCGCGGAAGCACCACGCGAAGATCTCGGCCGGAAGCATCAGCTCCACGGAGTTCAACCTGTTCTTCCGGTAAGAGACGTCACAGCGAGCGCCGAGTACTTCCGTGACGTGCTCGGCTTCGAAATCGACTTCTTGGAGGGCGATCCTCCGATTCACGGTCGTGTCACGAAGGGCGACGGAACGTATGGCCAACCGGTCTACATCCATCTCTCAAAGGCCGCGCCCGAGGAGGTGCGTCCCAGCGGAGAGCTCCGGATCCATGTCGGCCATGATCTCGACAGCCTGTTTGAGGCGTATCGCGACCTTGAGGTCGAGGTTGTCTTCGCACCGGTCTCGCAACCCTGGGGGCTTCGCGAGTTTGCAGTGCGCGAGATCAATGGTCACGTCCTGAGATTCTGCAGTGAAGCGTAGGTGGCGGCTCAACAAGGCCTGGAGCAAAAAGGGTTGAGTCGGGCGGAACTTCATGCGGGCGCCCTGCAACGACACGGATCCGCGCCACCCTACCTCCAGGAGGAAGCGCTATGGCGAATCCACTCCCACTCGTTGTCTATCCGAGTCTGGCGCAACAGGTCGAAGCCCTGGAACGGGACGGCTTCGTCTGTCTTCCGGGGGTGCTCACCCCCGATGACATCGCTGCGCTGCGGAACAGCATGGAC
>JACQVL010000150.1 GCA_016209865.1 Candidatus Latescibacterota bacterium
GGGGCAGAGGGCCTGGTCGCCCTGCGCCGCCAGGACTTCGACATCGTGCTGACCGACCTCCGGATGCCTGAGATGGACGGCATCGACCTTCTCGCCGCCATCCACGAGGCCGGGATGGAAGCCGTGCCCGTCGTGATGACCGCCTTCAGCGACGTGTCCAGCGCGGTCGAGACGATGAAATTGGGCGCGTTCGAATTCCTGTCCAAGCCGGTCGATTTCTCGACCCTGCAGCGGGTGCTGGCCACCGTGGTGGAATATGCGCGCGTGCGCCGGCACAGCCGGGCGATGGAGTGGAAACTCCAGTCGATGGGTCAACTGGCCGCGGGCATCGCCCACGAGATCAACACCCCGATCCAGTACGTCGGGGACAACCTGCGCTTCCTCCAGGATGCGTTCAACGGCCTGAGCGTCCTGCTCACGCAGCACCAGCGCCTGCTCGCGGCGAGCCGGGCGGGAGCCGTTCCCGACACGCTCGTCCGGCAGGTCGAATCGGCCGTGGAGACGGCGGAGATCGAGTACCTCTCCGCCGAGATTCCAAAAGCCATCCAGCAATCCTTAGAGGGGATCGAACGGGTGGTGGACATCGTGCGGGCGATGCGGGAGTTCGTCCATCCCGACACCGGGGAGAAGGCGATGGTCGACCTGAACAACGCCATCGCCAGCACGATGTCGGTCGCTCGCAATGAATGGAAATACGTCGCCGACCTGGTCACGCGCTTCGATCCGGACCTGCCGCTCGTGCCCTGCCTGCCGGGGGATTTCAATCAGGTCGTCCTCAACCTCACCGTCAACGCCGCCCAGGCGATCGCGGAGGTCGTCGGGGACGGGACGAACGGGAAAGGCACGATCATCGTCAGCACCCGGCGCGACGGCGACTGGGCTGAAGTGTGCCTCAACGATACCGGACCCGGCATTCCTGAGGACATCCGGTCGAAAATCTTCGACCCCTTCTTCACCACGAAAGCCGTCGGCAAGGGCACTGGACAGGGACTGGCGATCTCACGCGCGATCGTCGAGGAGAAACACGGCGGAACGCTGACGTTCGAGACGGAGATGGGCGCCGGGACGACGTTCATCATCCGGCTGCCGATGAGAGCCTAACCTCCGGCCTCCCATCCCCACCAGGGCAGTAGGCAGATGGGCAGTGGGCAGTAGACGGGGGAACGGCTTCGACTGCCCATCTGCCGGGTGGGGTGGGGTGGCCGTATGGGAACTGCCCACCTGCCTGGCGGGGAAGGGAAGATGAGGAGGAGAGATGGCCGAGACAGTGCTCTGCGTGGATGACGACCCGAGTATCCTGGATGCCTACCAGCGCCAGTTGCGGAAACACTTTCAGATCGAGACGGCGTCGAGCGGGGCGCAAGGGTTAGACATGATCGCCCAGCACGGCCCGTACGCGGTCATCGTGGCGGATATGCGCATGCCCGGGATGGACGGCATCCAGTTCCTGACGAAGGTGCGGGACGTCGCCCCCGACAGCGTCCGGATGATGCTGACGGGCAACGCAGACCAGCACACCGCCATCAAAGCCATCAACGAAGGACGCATCTTCCGGTTTCTGACGAAGCCGTGCCCGCCCGACGACCTGGCAAGAGCGCTGACGGCGGGCATCGAGCAGTACCGGCTGATCACGGCGGAGAAGGAGCTCTTAGAGAAGACGCTGAGCGGGACGATCAAAGTGCTGACCGACATCCTGTCGGTCGTCAACCCGACCGCGTTCGGCCGGGCGGCGCGGGTGCGGCGGCTCGCCGTCCAACTGGCCGAGGAACTGCACGTCGAGCACGTCTGGGAGGTCGAGGTGGCCGCGATGCTCTCCCAGGTGGGGTGTGTGACCGTGCCTGAGGACATCCTCATGAAAGTCTACCGGGGCATGAACCTCTCTCCGGACGAGTCGCAGAAATTCCACACCCATCCACAGGTCGGGTACAACCTCATCGCCGCCATCCCCCGACTGGAGGGGGTGGCCGCCATCTTAGCCTACCAGGAGAAGCGGTTCGACGGGTCGGGGGTGCCGGACGACGACGTGCGCGAGGAGGCGATTCCGTTCGGAGCCCGCATCCTCAAGCTCGCCCTCGATTTCGACACGCAGGTCGCCTCAGGCATCACGAACGCGGTGACTCTCTCGGAAATCCGCCGGCGTGAAGGCTGGTACGACCCGGCCGCCATCGAGGCGCTCAAACGCGTCCTGGCGAGGGAATTCCGGTACGAGCACCAATCCGTCCCAGTGGATGCCCTCGTCCCCGGCATGGTGTTAGCCGATGACGTGCAGACGGCGACCGGCGTCCTCCTGCTCACCAGAGGCCAGGAAATCACCCCGGCCCTCCGGATGCGCCTTCAGACGATCGCCCAAACGCAGGGCCTCCACGAGCCCATCCCCGTCCTGGTGCCCATCCGGTAGTCACCTCCACCCCGCCGGTGTCGTCTCAGTAGACAATTTGCGAGATCGCCTTTGAGATGAGGGCGATGGCGATGGCGATCATGCCGATCAAGCCGAGCCCGGCTCCATAGCCCGCGGCCACGATGGGGACGTAGGACATCCACTTCTCCTGCCCGAACCGCTTGGCGAAATAATACCGGCCCAGGAGCGCGCCCGCAAAGGTCGGGAAGGAGTCGGTAAAACCAGCTCCCATACCGGCGACAAGGCCGTAGAACAGGATCGTCGGGGCACCGAGGAGGCTAATAAGGGCGTAGGCGCCTCCCGCGATCCCCAGACCGGCGATCACATATTTCACCTTGATCACCTCGAGCAGGAAATTACTCGCGCCGGGCATCGTGGATTTGTACCAGATGGAAT
Organism: Candidatus Latescibacterota bacterium; assembly: GCA_016209865.1. GTDB lineage: Bacteria > JAAXHH01 > JAAXHH01 > JAAXHH01 > JACQVL01 > JACQVL01. The sequence goes on from JACQVL010000150.1 coordinate 2,795, forward strand.
TCATCGTCGCCTGGAACGGCCACATCTTCTGGATGAACGGGAATGCCGCCGATGGGATCGGACCCAGCTTCCAGATGAGGGAGTAGAAGAGGAAACTGCAGATGAACATCAGACCCAGCGTCAGCGCGTTGAGCTTGACGTAGCTACCGAACGTCGTCTTCGTCAGTTCCAGTTGTTTAAAGGTGGAGGCCGTACCGCCCTGATCGAACATCGGGATAGGAGCGAACCAGACCGCCACCCCCTTGTACCCGGACAGATAGAACGACGCTTCCCTGACATACGGGAATGCAGCCGTCCCCGGGCCACCCGTTATCCCGATCATCCGGGCGCTGATGTACGAGAAGATCGGTGTCCAAATGAACCCAAAGATGGCGGTGATCCAGACCGGGAACTCCGGCACGAGCATTCGGACGAGGATGACGTAGCCGGCGGTGCTGACCCCCCAGATGAGGAGAGCGGTCCCAACCCTGATATCCCCCCGTCCCGGCGGGGGCGGCGGCATCGCGCTTTGCTCGCCGGACAGGCGTCGCTCGCGGATGCTGTGGATGAGAGCCCGGATCGTCGCGCCGATTCCGATGAGCGCAACAACGACCGAGGTCCCGATCGTGAAACTCAGCCAGAAATCGATATTGTTCGCGATCCCCGTTGGGATCATCGACATCCCCGGCGACCAGGTGTGCAGGATCCCGGCGTGGTAGAGCACCGGGTTGACGACGATGGCCGAGGCGGCAGCCGACGCGAACATCCCGACCACCACCCAGAAGGGGAGCACAAACCCGGTGAGGAGCAACCCCAGGTTCGTCCCGAGACCGACCGTGGTGGCGGGCAGGAAGGACTTCACGCTGACCGTGAAGTCGATGAAGGGGATAGGGAGGATCTGAACGGTCGTGACGAGGAAGGTGCTGGACAGGATGGGGATGACGACGTAGACGAGTCCCCAGACGACGCCGATGACCGACCCGATGCTGAACGCCCGCCATCGCCACCCTTCTCGCTTGTTCGAAGTCTCCGCCAATGCCGTTGCGCCGCCCGCCGCGACCGGAGCCAGGGGGAACGGGAGCCGTTCCACATCGTTGGTCACCCGGAAGAGGGCATATCCCAGTGATAGTCCATTGACGCTGCTCAGGATGGTGGTTAACGACAGCACCACAATCGACTTCAGCCAGTCCAGGTGCAGGAACGACCGCAGGGCAAGCGCCTCCGATCCTCGTTGCGGGACCACCCAGGTCGGGATGTACTCGGCGATGCCAGTCGCCGCGGGAGACTGGACAAAGTACTGGTTCCAGATCAGGGCGGCGAACGGACCGCCGGAGACGCCTGCGGCGGCAAGACCGGCCGCCGCCCAGTACAGGATCATGATCTCCTGCCGGGACATCCTGATGAATGACCGTTTGGCGATCTCCAGGAATAGGATCACCGTGACCCAGTCCGCCGCGCCCGTACTCCCCCCGGTGACCAGGCTGAGGTAGATCGAGCCGGGAAGCATCACAAACCCGACGAACAGACACGCCCAGACGGTCTTCATGTTGAAGCCCGGCTGGTACGCCTCTTCTTCAAGGACGACCTCCGTCGCGGCGAGATCGTCGGTCAGGCGTTCCTCTGGAACGGCCAATCGGACACCTCCTGGTGGTAAAGCGATTTTGGATTTTAGATTTTGGATTTTGGATTAGTGATCGAGTAATTATGCCAGATCAGATGGGCTTGTCAAGGAGAATCACAGATGACACTGGTCCACCAAACCTTTCCATAATTTTCTACCGTTGTCATGCTCGCTTTCAATCCAAAATCTAAAATCCAAAATCCATCTCCTCTACCTTCTGTAACCCTTCCCGCAGTCCCGTATACCGGGCGGTCACGTCATTATTCTTGACCGCGATGGCGACGGCTTTCTTCGTCCCGACGAGGACGACGAGCGATTTCGCCCGTGTGATGGCGGTGTACAGCAGGTTCCGCTGGAGCATCAGGTAGTGCGACGTGAACAGCGGGAGGACGATGGCCGGGTACTCCGACCCCTGGCTCTTGTGGACGCTGATCGCGTACGCCAGGACGACCTCGTCTAATTCGCTGAAGTCATACCCGACCGGCTCGTTGAACGTCACCTCCACCGTCTGGGATTCCAGGTCGATCCGGGTCACCCGGCCGATGTCTCCGTTGAACACCATCTTGTCGTAATTGTTCCGGGTCTGCATCACCTTATCCCCAACGCGCAGCTCCCGGTCGCCCCGCTTCAGGCTGGCGCCGTCCGGGTTGAGCGTCTCCTGCAGCACCCGGTTGAGCTGGTCGACCCCGATCTCCCCTCGGTACATCGGGGTGAGCACCTGGATGTCATCGATCGGGTCGTAGCCGTACCGGCCGGGAAGCCGGCGGGCGCACAGCTCCTGGATCGTCTCCGCCGCGCTCGCCGGGTCGTCCTCGCCGATGAAGAAGAAATCCCCCTCTTTCCGGTTGTGGAGCCGGGGGAATTCCCCTTGGTTCACCCGGTGGGCGTTCATCACGATGTCGCTCTCCTGCGCCTGCCGGAAAATCTCGTGCAGATGGACGACCGGGACCGCGCCGGAGGCGATCACGTCCCGCAGGACGTTCCCCGCCCCGACCGACGGCAACTGGTCGGCGTCCCCGACCATGACCAGGCGGGCGGATGACGGAACCGCCCGGAGCAGGGCGTTCATCAGCACTGTGTCGACCATCGACACCTCGTCGAGGATGACCGCGTCCGCGTCGAGCGGGTCTTCCGTCCCCTTCTTGAACTGGGTCGCGCCGGGGTTGAATTCGAGGAGCCGGTGGATGGTCTTCGCCTCCGCCCCGGTGACCTCCGACAGCCGCTTCGCCGCCCGTCCGGTCGGGGCGGCTAAGACGACCCGCTGGCTGAGTTGCTGGAAGAGGGCTAACATCCCGCGCACGCACGTCGTCTTCCCGGTGCCCGGCCCGCCGGTCAGGACGAGGATGCCGTCCGTGAAGACGGTCAGGATGGCTAAGCGTTGCTGGTCGTTGAACTGGATACCGTGCGTCTGCTGAACCCGGTCGATCATCCGTGTCACGGCATCCGGGACGAACGCCTGCCTCGGGCTGCGCAGCAGCCGGGCGAGATGCCGGGCGATGCCCACCTCGGCGTAGTAGAACGGGGCGAGGTACACCCGGTCGCCGTCGACGATCGCCTCGCCCGTCCCGACTAACGTCTGGACGGCCGGCGGGATGATCGATGCTTCGACGTGCAAGAACTTCGCGCTCTCGGCGGCGAGCATCTCCTGCGGGACGAACACATGCCCGTCGTCGGCGCACTGGTTGAGCACGTACTGGATGCCGGCCGCGATCCGGGACGGGGCAGCCGGGTCGACGCCGAGGTTCTGCGCGATCTTGTCGGCGGTGATGAACCCGATCCCCCAGATGTCCGACGCTAAGCGGTACGGGTTCTCCGTCACCTTCTGGATAGCCTCATTCCCATACATCTTGTAGATCTTGACCGCGTACGTCGTGCTCACGTTGTGGGCGAGGAGGAACTGCATGACCTCCTGGATGTGTTTCTGATCCTCCCAGCCTTTCTTGATGAGGTTGACCGTCTTCTGTGCAATGCCCTTGATCTCTAAGAGTCGCTCCGGCTCGGCGTCGATCACCTCGAACGTGCGCTCCCCGAACCGGTCGACGATCAGCCCGGCTTTGACCGGGCCGATCCCCTTGATCAGGCCAGAGCCTAAGTACTTGCGGATGCCCTCGACGGTCGCGGGGAACAGGGTCTTGTACTCGATGATCTTGAACTGCTTCCCGTACTGGGAGTGGGTCACCCAGTAGCCATGGACCTCCACCCGCTCGCCCGGGACGAGGGCGGCCAGGTTCCCGACGACCACCCACAGTCCGTCGGCCAGGGTCGACGGCGGGCGTTCGGTCGTCTGGCAGTGCCGGAGTTCCGGCCGGAGCCTGGCGACGGTGTACCCGGTGTCCTCGTTTTGATAGGTCACCCGTTCGATCGTGCCGATGAGAGTGTCCATTTACCCTCGTTCGTCACTCGAATAGATCACCGCATCCGTCACGCTCTCATAGGAAAATAGCTCGTCAGGCCGGAAGAAGCGGGTGATTTCTTCCTGGGCGGTCTGGGAGGAGTCGGAGGCATGGACGAGGTTGCACTGGACGCTCATCCCCAGGTCGCCGCGAACCGTTCCCGGGTCGGCTTTCCGGGAATTGGTCGTCCCGCAGAGCGTCCGGACGGTCTCCACGCACTCCAGCCCTTCCCAGCACAGGGCCAGGACGGGAGCGCTGCGCATGAACTGTTTGATGCGGGGAAAGAACGGCCGGTCGAGCAGGTGACGGTAATGGTCGTCCAGCGTTGCTTCATCCAGGTTCATCATTTTCATCCCGATGAGTTTCAACCCTTTGCGTTCGAGCCGGGTGATGATGTCGCCGATCAGGCCGCGCTGAATCGCATCCGGTTTAATGAGCACGAGCGTTCGTTCCAACGGCGTCTCCCTCCTTGCGTTAGAATATTTCTGACCCCTGACCCCTGACCCCTGACCCCTGACCCCTAAATGTAGCCTCACGGACGCGGGCTGTCAATCTTTTCTCACCTGAAGCAGCCTTCTTCTGTAAAAATGGGGTAGACAAATTGAAGGGAATGTAGTATTATACAACAAAATCCGTTCTCATGACCGACCACCGACCCCCGTTACCACTCCATAGCGAGACATCGCACGGGAGAGACGCCTATGTGGGAGGATGACCAGGTCCACGAGGAGTGTGGGTTATTCGGCATCTTTCGTCACCCGCAGGCGGTGGAGAAGACGTTCCTCGGTCTGTACACCCTGCAGCATCGAGGACAGGAGAGTTCCGGGATCGCCGTCTCCGACGGGCAGATGATCGCCGTCCATAAAGCCATGGGGCTGGTTGCTGAGGCGTACCAGAACGGGCTGAAGCTCTCCGACCTGCGCGGGCATCTGGCGATCGGCCACAACCGGTACTCGACGACCGGTTCTTCCTCCTTGCAGAACGCCCAGCCGATCCTGATCAAGTACAAGAAAGGGCAACTGGCCGCCGCGCACAACGGCAACCTCATCAACGCCGCCACCCTGCGCGAGGCGATGGAGGAGGACGGGTCGATCTTCCAGTCGACGACCGACAGTGAGATCGTCGTACACCTCGTGGCGAAATCCTCCGAGCCGACGATTCCTGACATGATCGCGGACGCCCTGCGCCGGGTGGAAGGGGCGTACTGTTTCCTGTTCATGACCGAGCAGGAACTCATCGGCGTCCGCGACCCGCACGGGTTCCGGCCGCTCTGCATCGGCCGGCTGGGCGACAGTTATATCCTGGCGTCCGAGACCTGCGCGCTCGATATCGTCGATGCTACGTACGTCCGGGATGTTGAACCGGGCGAGATCGTGGTGATCGATGACGACGGGTTAACGTCCTACCGGCCGTTTCCCCCTGCTCCCCCTGCCTTCTGTATCTTCGAGTACATCTACTTTGCCCGGCCGGACAGCAAAGTCTTCGGGGAGAACGTCGATAAGCCGCGTCGGCGGTTTGGCCGGCAGCTCGCCCGCGAGCATCCGTGCGACGCGGATATCGTCATCTCCGTCCCGGACTCCGCGAACACCGCGGCCCTCGGCTACGCTGAAGAATCGGGCATCCGGTTTGAGATCGGCCTCATCCGGAATCATTACATCGGACGGACGTTCATCGACCCGAGCCAGACGATGCGGGATTTCAAAGTGCGAGTGAAGTACAACCCGGTCAAGGGCGTCCTGAAGGGACGGCGGGTCGTGATGGTGGAGGATTCGATCGTCCGGGGGACGACCTTGAAGCAGCTCGTCCGGATGGTGCGACAGAGCGGCGCGAAGGAAGTTCATGTGCGCGTGAGTTGTCCCCCGATCCGGCACCCGTGCTACTACGGGATCGACATGCAGACGCGGGCGGAGTTGATCGCCTCCCGGCCGGCGACCGAGCAGGTCCGCGAGTTCTTAGGGGCGGACAGCCTCGGCTACCTCTCCATCGAGGGCATGCTGAGCGTCGCTCCGTCGCCGGGCGATCAGTACTGTACCGCGTGCTTCAGCGGCTGGTACCCGATCGAACCGAAGGAGCCGGTCAACAAGCTGCTCCTGGAGTTGAAGTGCAGCGGGTAAGGACGGGGGCGTTCCTCACGGCGCTCGACCATCTGTTCCTCCTCCGCCCGATGCTCTTGCCGCCGGTCTGGACGATCGGGCTGTTGGGGTACGAGCAGGGCCGTCGATGGACCGGCGGGGGCGCCGGCGAGAGTCCCCTCATCCCGATCGCGCTGTTCAGCCTGCTGACGGGCGGGGTGTACGTCCATAACCAGATCACCGATATCGAAGGGGACCGGGCCAACCAGAAGCTGTTCCTGCTGGCGGACGGGTACATCTCGGAACGGGCGGCCACGGTGCAGATGCTGCTCTGCTATGGCGGGGCGATCGGGCTGTCGTTCCTCCATTCGGCCAGGCTCGGCGGCCTGATGGTCGTCGGGGGTCTCCTCGGTCTTCTGTACAACTCGCCGCGCTTCAGGTGGAAAGACCGCCCGGTGCGCGGCCTGGTGTACAACCTGCTCGCCCACGGGGGGCTGGCGTTCGCGGTCGGCTGGCTGGCGGTCGCCCCCCCGGTTGGATGGCTGATCGTACACGCCCTCCCGTACTGTCTGGGGGTGGGGGCGATCTATCTCAACACCACCCTCCCGGACATCCCGGGGGACCGGCTGGCGGGCAAGATCACGATCGGCGTCCGGCAGGGGTTTCAGGCGACCTGCATCCTGGCCTGTCTGTTCCTGGCCGGGGCGGTCCTGGCCGGCTTCCTGCTCGGTGACGGGTTCATCGCCATCCCATCCCTCGTCTGCCTGCCGCTCTTCGTGTGGATGGCGGTCAACGGGCGGGTGGCGGACGTGGCACGGGCGACGAAGATCGGCGTCTTAGCGTTGTCGATGGCCGCCGTGGTCGTGTCGCCCCCGTATCTGCTGGTGTTGACCGTGCTCTTCTTCGGGGCGAAACCCTATTACAGGCTCCGGTTTGGGCTGAATTATCCGACGTTCAGGAACAGATAGCGAATGATTTCTATTAAGCCTGATACCTGCGATTTTTGTGGGACTTGCGTCGCCGTCTGCCACGTCGATGCGATCGAACTCCTGGAGTCCTCCATCACCATCGACCAGGAGACGTGTGATGACTGCTGCAAATGCGTGTACGTCTGCCCGTTGCTCGTCCTGTCGTCGGATCTACGAAGTCCGTCCCACTAAGGGGTCAACGAAGGAGGGAACGCTGTGGCGGTGCAACCCAAGCAGTGGTCGGTGTTCGTATACATGGCTGGGGAGAACGACCTGAGCGAGAATGGGGAACTCGATCTCAGAGAAATGAAGAAGGTCGGCTCGACTGATCATGTGAATATCATCGTCCAATTCGATCGGGCCGGGTTGGGGGCGAAGAAGTCGACCAGGCGGTTGTTCATCATGAGGGGGAACATCCGGACGATCAAGAGCCTGGGGCCGACGGAGTGCGGGGATCCCCAGGTCCTCCAGGAGTTCCTGTCCTGGGGGATGCAGGCGTATCCCGCCCAGCACTACGCGGTCATCCTCTGGAATCACGGCAACGGGTGGGGCGCCGAGAATATCTACCGCGCGGCTCGAAAAGCCAGGCTGAAAGTCCGGGCCGAACGCAAAGTCAAGGAGACCCCGGCGATCCTCCCGGAACACCGGGTGAGCATCATCCCGGAGCGCCACTTGCTGAAACTCCTGCACGGGCCGCTGCGCCGGTCGTTGTTCCGGAACACCGTGGCCGCAGCCGTCAAGGCCAAAGCGATCAGCACCGATGACGATGCACGCGATTTTCTGGACAGCGTCGAGTTGAAACGGGTGTTCAGCCGGGTCGTCCAGCGAGCCGGCCGCCCGTTTGACATCCTGGGGATGGACGCGTGTCTGATGAACATGATCGAGACCGCCTACCAACTCCGGGGAACGGTGCAGTGGTGCATCGGGTCGGAGCAGACCGAGCCGTCAGACGGCTGGCCGTACGGCCAGATCCTCAGCGGCCTGATCCGGAATCCGTCGATGACCCCGCCGGACGTCGCCTCCCTCATCGTCGACACGTACCTGACGGCGTATGCCGACAGCGAACCGGTCACCCTCTCGGCGCTTAATTTCGGCCCGAACGATCAGAGGCTCCTCGAGCTGAAGGACCGGATCGACCGGCTGTCGATGACCCTCGTCGATGCCTGCCGGACGACGAGCGCCTGTCAGCTCGTCATGGCCGCCCGTCACCGGGCTCAATGGTATGAAAACCCTGCCTACGTCGATCTCTACCACCTGTGCCGGCTCTTAGCAGACTCTCCGCCCGGCCGCCGGGTGAATGAGGCCGCTCTGGGCATCCTCGAAATCTTGAACGTCCCCGGACCTGAGGGGTTCATCCTCCGAGAGGGACATAAAGGCTGGGAGATGACGGGGTCGCATGGGGTGTCGGTCTATTTCCCGGAAGACTATCTCTCGCCGCTGTACGCCACCCTCGATTTTGCGGCGGACACGCACTGGGAAACCTTCTTAGCGACCATCCTCAAGGGCATCGGCCGTCCCGTCGTCCGGCATCCGGAGCATGAGACGCTGAAAACCACCGCCCAGGCCCTGCTGTAGGAACAGGGAAACGGTTGTCATTCCCGCTCGGGGAAGAAGCCGAGAATCTTCATCAGTGCGGCACGGAGTTCGTACCGGGGAATGACCTGATCGACGAAGCCATGTTCGAGGAAGAATTCTGAGGTCTGGAACCCGGACGGGAGCTCGGTTCCGAGGGCTTGCTGGATGACACGCGGACCGGCGAACCCCATCATCGCCCCCGGTTCCGCGATCGTGATGTCGCCCAACGACGCAAAACTCGCCATCACTCCCGCCATCGTCGGGTTCGTCAGGATCGAGATGTAGGGCACCCGCGCCTCCGCCAGCCGGGTCAGCCAGAGGGATGTCTTCGCCATCTGCATCAGGGAGAGGATGCCCTCTTGCATCCGGGCTCCTCCGGAGGTGGAGACGATGATCAGCGGCCAGTGCGTCTTGATCGACCGCTGAATCGACCGGGCCACCTTCTCCCCGACGACGGAGCCCATACTGCCGGCGAGGAATGCGCCGTCGAGGAGAGCCAGGCAGACCGGCCGGTTCCCGACCCGGCCAGTGCCGGACACCGCCGCCTCGAGCAGGCCGGTCCGCTCCTGATACTGCTTGAGATACTCCGGGTACCGCTGCTTCTCCCTGAACTGGAGCGGGTCGCCCGACACGAGGGTCGCGTCACATTCTTCAAAGCTGTCCGGGTCGAGCAGAAGCTGGATGTATTCCTTGTGACCGATCTTAAAATGGTACCGGCACTTCGGGTTCGAGCACACCCCGAGATTGCGTTCAAGCTCCAGCCGGTTCAAGATCGCGTCGCATTGTTCGCACTTGAGCCACAGCCCGTGCGGAGTCTCCCGCTTCTTCTGCGGCTTGGGGCCTTGGTTGGGTTTTTTGAACCAATCCATCGGATGAGCCCTCTTTTCGGTCTCGATAGTACACCCGGACGGTCTGGTTGTCAACCCGAAAATCGATCCCCCTTCTGGGGGGGCTGACCACACACCATCGGGAGCATCCGGCGCATCAGGTCGGAGAAGCGGTCGACCGCCCGGCCAACCGTCGCCATGACGTCCTCGTGCGTCACCGGGGGACGATCCGCTCCCACGCACATGTTGGCGATGCAGGAGATACCCATAACCTGCATCCCCAGGGCGCTCGCCATCGCGACCTCCGGGATGGTCGACATCGTGACCGCATCCGCCCCGGCCCGGCCGAGCATGGCGATCTCCGCGGGCGTCTCGAACGCGGGGCCTAACATCCACGCCAGGACTCCACGCCGCAGGGGCATCCGGTCGGCGGCAGCGAGGGCGAAGGCCATGTCATTCAAGCGGCGGGAATAGGACGGAATGCTCCGGGGCACCTCGTCCTCCAGCCCGGTCAGGGCGCTCCCGCCCATCAGGACGAGATGGTCATCGACGACCATCAGGTCACCAGGGACAAAACCGGGGTTCAGCCCGCCCGCCGCGTTCGTCACGATCAGGGTGGTGATCCCAAGCCGGTGCATCACGCCGACAGGGAACGTGACAGCCGACGGGGGATACCCCTCGTACCGGTGGAACCGCCCTTGCATGATGAGGAGTCGCAGTCCCTGGAGCCGGCCGCAGACGAGGTTCCCGGCATGGTCGGGGACGGTGGACACGGGAAAATGCGGAATCTGGGGGTAGGGCAGGAGGGCATCGACCGTGAGATGATCGACAAACCGTCCGAACCCGGTGCCCAGGATCAGCCCGGCTGTCGCCCGGTCAAACCCGCGCTGCCGGAGAAACTGGGCTGTCTCGTCGTACCTGGGATTGAGCATCATTAGTCCTGCTTCATAGAGAAAGGGGGTGACGCTCATGAGCGTCATTACGATCGCACGCGAATTTGGCAGCGGGGGGAAAGAAGTGGCCACCCTCGTCGCCGACCGCGTAGGATACGGGTGCGTGGACAAAGAACTGATCGTCGAGATCGCGCACGCCGCCGGCGTATCGGAGGAGACGGTTGAACAGTTCGATGAGGTCAGCGAAAGCCCCATCCGCCGGTTTCTCAAGGAGTTGTTCACCCCGTCGAACATCTATTCCCTCTCCCCGGAATACCCCCCGCTCGTCTGGCCGTACATCCCGGGCGCCGAGATCTCGGCCGATAAAACCGACCCGATGCGGGGCACGATCCTGGACCGGAAGGAATACCTCACCCTCCTCCGGGAGACGATCCTGCGGCTGTGGCAGCGGGACAACATCGTCATCGTCGGACGGGGGAGCCAGTGTATCCTGGCGGGCAAACCGCATACCCTGCACGTCCGGCTGGTCGCTCCCATCGAGCATCGCTGCGTCCGGGTGATGGACCGGATGGGCCTGAGCCGCGACGAGGCCCTCCGGGCCATGCGCGAGAAGGATAAACAACGCGCCCTCTACCTGCTCCACAACTACCACACGGAATGGCAGAACCCGCTCCTCTACCACTCGGTCATCAACACCGGTCTGCTCTCGACCCAGCAGACGGCCGACCTGATCGTGCAGGCGATGCAGATGGTGGAGTGAAGCGCCGGGATTCGGGGTTCGGGAACATAATTACTCACTCCGCCTCAAGCTCCACGTCAACAACGGGGGCGTAACGAGCGTCGTCATGATGACCATGATGACCATGGCGGAGAAAAGCGCATCGTCCATCACCCCCAACCCCCGCCCGATCGTGGCGAAGATCAGCCCGACCTCCCCGCGCGGGACCATCCCCAGGCTGATGACCAGCCGGTGGTACGTCCGCCGCACCGCTAACCCGCAGACGAGTTTTCCGGCGAACGCCGCCAGCGTCAGGGTGAGCGCCAGACCGATGACGGACGGGTCGAGGAACGTCTCCAGCCGGACACGAATCCCCATGAGGACGAAAAAAATCGGGACGAGGAACGCGGACAGCGGGGCAAGGAGGGCACCGATCGTGATCATCCGGTGTCCGGTCTCCTCAGGGGCGGAGTCTATCAGCGCCAGGCCCTCCACCATCTCGGCCTGCTGGGGTCGCCGCATCTGAAAATGATGATCCTCTAAGATCAGTCCGGCCGCGAATGCGCCCACGATCGTTGCTAAGCCGATCCAGTCGGCCAGGACGGAGAGCAGGAAGCAGAAGACGAGGGCGGCCACTAACACCGCGCCGCTGACGCGCATCCGCTGAGCGAGCCGGCCCAGCCAGGGCGCCGCGAACTTCGCGCCGATCAGCAGGGCGAGAGCGAGAAAGACGATGGCCTTCAAAGAGATGAGCGCCACCGAGGCGACGCTCACCGCGCCCATCGTGACCATCCCGCTGACGACCGCTAAGATAATCAGCCCCAAGACATCATCGATGACCGCCGCGCCGAGGATGATCTGCGCTTCGGGGAGATGAATCCGGTCCAGGTCCTTCAACACGCGCGCGGTGATCCCGACCGACGTGGCGGTGAGCGTCGCGCCGACAAAGA
>JACQVL010000144.1 GCA_016209865.1 Candidatus Latescibacterota bacterium
GAATTGGGCGAGGGAGTTTAGAAAAGCAGGGAAGAGTGAAGAATGAAGAGTGACGAGTGAAAACAGGGGGTGCCCCCCATCCCCCGGCCCTTTCCCCCACACGGGGGGAAGGGGAGACAAGCATGTCCTGTGAGGACTCCCCCTTTCTCGCCCCGTGTGGGAGAGAAAGGGGGCCGGGAGGATAGTGAGGGCCGGAGCGGAATCCGCCCATTCATGGGCGGGCGGAAGAGGGACTGTGTGATGAAACTCAATCCAATACTTGAAGAATTCAAAAGAGAACTTAAAACTTTATACGGGCCAAGGCTGAAGAAGGTCATTCTCTATGGCTCTTGGGCAAGAGGAGAGGCTACAGACGAGTCGGATATCGATGTGCTTCTCGTTCTTGAAGGCACGGTCAGACCCGGGAAAGAGATAGACCGGATAATAGACATCATTACAGAGATCAATCTCAACTATGGAGTTGTCCTCTCGGTGTATCCAATAGCCGAGAAAGACTATGCCACGGTGAACAGTCCATTGCTGATGAATGTCCGAAAAGAAGGCATTCCCGCATGAAGGAAATCGAATCACTGATGCAAAGGGCGACCCGCTATCTTCAAAGCGCTGAAATCTTGCGGAGAGAAGGAGACTATGAGTCGTCAGTCTCGAGAACCTACTACGCCATGTTCTATGCTACGCAAGCCTTATTGCTCACCCATCACCTTTCGTTCTCATCCCATAAAGGGGTGATTTCGGCGTTTGGCAGACATTTCATCAAGACCGGTCTTTTCTCCAAAGAAATGGGGAGAGAGCTCAACCGAGCGTTTGAGAAACGACAGCTCGGAGATTATGAGTACACCTTTGTGATCTCCGAGGACGAAGCTGAGGAAATTCTGACCAATGGAAAACGATTTGTGGACAAGGTTATGGAATACCTGAAGGAGCACAATGCTCCATGAGGGCTTGTCCATTGTCTAAAGTGAGGACTCCCTCTTCCTCTCCCCCACGTGGGAGAGGAAGAGGGCCGGGGAGATGGTGAGGGCCATCACCCCTCATCATACCCTTTCAGCGGGCGAACCCAGATGTTGCGGTACCGGACGGCATCGCCGTGGTCTTGCAGCATGAGCGGCCCCGTCGGCGGGTGCGGCTGGCTGTACGCGGCGACGATCCGGTGGCCGGTCGGCCCTAACAGCTCGGCGTGATGGTGCACGACGAGCCCGTTGTGGAACACCGTCATGCACGCCGGGCTGACGAACGTCTGCCCCTCCCAGCGCGGCGCGACGAACAGAACATCGTACGTCTGCCACTCGCCCGGCTTCCGGCAGGCGTTGACGAGCGGTGGGTACTGGCCATAGATAGCGGCGGTCGTCCCGTCCGGGTAGGTCAGGTTGTCGTAGCAATCCAGCACCTGAATCTCATACAACCCCATCAAGAACACCCCGCTGTTGCCCCGTCCCTGGCTCTCCCCCACAACCACCTCCGGCGCCGCCCACTCAAGGTGAAGCTGGCAGTCGCCGAAGTGCGCCTTCGTCTGGATGTTGCCCGTCCGGGTCACCTCCATGTACCCATGCTCGACCATCCACTGTACTGGCCCGCCGTCGTTCGTCCTGACCCACTGCGACACATCCGCGCCGTCGAACAGCACGACCGCATCCGACGACGGCCGGCCGGGCAGCTCCTGCGAGCTTTCGGTCCCCGGCGTCACCACCTTTGGCTGCGGCCGCGTCCCATCATGGACTCGCCATCTCGAACCGGGCAGGAAGGGCGTGTCGTCGTACCCGTACTGAGCCATGTGTCTGTCTCCTTGTGAGAGGTAAATCGTTTTCACCGCAAAGAATATCGGGATTCGGGGTACGGGGTACGGGATTCGGGAAACACCCATGGGACTTTGCTGTCTGCTTTTTGTTCTTTCCCGAACCCCGAACCCCTAATCCCGAACCCCGAGGGCGACCCGCGCCCGACGGTCGGACGGCTCATCATGAGGCTTCGCCTTCGCAAACTTCAACCCGGCCCAGTGGCCGACATCGTCCAAGATCGTATACGCCACCGGGACGATGACGAGCGTCAGCAGGGTCGAGGTGATCAGCCCGCCGATGACTGCCCGCGCCATCGGGGCGCGGAACTCCGCCCCCGACCCGATCGCTAAGGCGAGCGGCAACATCCCAAAAATCATCGCCAACGTCGTCATCACGATCGGGCGCAGTCGGATTTCGCCCGCGTCGATCAGCGCCTCCCGCCGGTCGGCCCCCCGCTCCCGCGCCTGGTTGGCGAAGTCGATCAGCAGAATCGCGTTCTTCGTCACCAGCCCCATCAGCATGATCACCCCGATCATCGACATGATGTTGAACGTGTCCCGCGTCGTCAGCAAGGCGACCATCACCCCGATGAGCGACAGGGGCAGGGAGAGCATGATGGCCAGCGGCTGGAGGAACGCCCCGAACTGGCTGGCTAAAATAATATAGATGAAGATCACCGCTAAGATGAGACTCTCTAAGATGAACCCGACCGTCTCACGGAAGTCCTGCGTCTCCCCGCCTAACGACACGCTGTAGCCGGGCGGGATGCTCATCTTGGCGATCGCCGCCTCGATGTCCCCGCTGACGTCGGTCAGCGGCCGGCCGGAGTAGTTGGCCGCGACGGTGACGACGCGGGCGAGCTTCCGGCGTTCGATCTTGGGCGGGGCCAGGCCGGTCTCGATCCGGGCGAGATGGCTGAGCGGCGCAGTGGCTAATGTCCCGCTCTCCAGGCTCATCCGGCCGACGGTGATGGGAACCTGCGCCAGGTCTTCCGCCGACTGCCGGGCCTCGGGCGGAACCTGAACGACGACATCGTACTCCTCTCCGGTCGGGTCTTCCCAGGTGGTGACCGTCTGCCCGGCGACGAGCGGCCTGACCATCTGCGCGACCGACCGGATGCCCAGGCCGAGGTCGGCGGCTAACGCACGATCCACCGTCACCCGGAGCTCGGGCCGCTCCTTCTCCAACCCGCTCTCCGCCTCGATCGCGCCGGGGACGCGCTTGACCGCCGCCAAGATTTCATCCGAGATGCGCTTCAACTCCTCGATCTGCGGCCCGCGGACGTTGATCTGGAGCGGCTTCTGCGGCCCGCCGAACCCGCCCGCCAGTACCGACGCCTGGACCGAGGCCATGCGGGACAGGTCGGACCGGAACAGCCTCTCCATGTCCTGCTGCGACCGCGTCCGCCGGGCTTTCGGGAGGAGTTTGACGTACGTCACCCCTTCGTTCACCTGGCCGGTCAGCCCCGACCCGATCGTCGTGTACGTGTACGCCACCTCCGGGTAGCCCCGCAGGAGGGCGTCGATCGCCGCCGCTTTTTTTCGCGTGTACTCTAACGTCGAGCCGACGGGCGTCTTGAACGTCACGTTCGTCTCCCCGTCGTCCGTGACCGGGACGAACTGCCCGCCGACGAACGGGAACAGCAGCAGCGCGCCGATGAACGCGGCCGCGGCGAGGCCGAGCGTCTTCCACCGGTGGTCGAGCGCCCAGGCGATCACCCCGCGATAGCGCATCCCGAGCCGGTCGAACGAGCCGTTAAACCGCTCGAGCAGCTTGCCAAACCGGCCGCGCTCCTTATGTCCCTCCGCCTCCGGGTCGTACCAGACGGAGGAGAGCATCGGGTCGAGGGTGAACGACACGAACAGGGAGACGGTCACCGCGAACGCGACGGTGATCCCGAATTGGTAGAAGAACCGGCCGACGATCCCGCCCATGAACGCGACGGGGATGAACACGCCCAGGATGGAGAACGTCGTCGCCATGACTGCCAGGCCGATCTCGTTCGTCCCGTGGCGCGCGGCGGTGTAGTGATCCTCCCCCATCTCGACGTGCCGGACGATGTTCTCCCGGACGACGATCGCGTCGTCGATCAGAATCCCGATGGCCAACGACAGCGCCATCAGCGTCATCATGTTGAGGGTGAACCCGAACGCGTAGATGGCGATGAACGCGCTGATGACCGAGACCGGGAGGGTCAGGCCGGTGATGACCGTCGACCGCCAGGAATTGAGGAAGATGTACACGATCATCACCGTCAGGATCGCGCCTAAAACGAGGGTCGTCTGTACGTCTTCGACAGAGTCGCGGATGTAGACCGAGTTATCGACAATGACCCGCGCGGACACGCCCGCCGGGACCGACGTGTTCAGCTCCGCCACCGCTTCCTTCACTCGTTCGGCGACGACGACGGTGTTGGCTTTCGAGACCTTCAGGATGTCGAGGGACACCGTGCGGCCGCCGTTGAACAGGGCTAACGACTTCGGCTCCTTCTCCCCGTCCACGATCCGGGCGACCTGACCGAGCCGGATGGGGGTGGTGCCGCGCTGGACGACGATCAGGCTGGCGAACTCATCGGGCCGGGCCATCCGGCCAGTCACCCGGACGAGCTGCTCCGCCCGCGCGCCCGTCACCTTCCCGGCGGGCGTTTCGACGTTCTCCGTCGACAGCGCCTGCATCACCTGGTTGACGCTCACGGACAGCGCGGCCATCGCCTTCGGGTCGAGGTAGACGAGCACCGCCCGTTCCGCGCCGCCGACGACCGTCACCTGGCCGACGCCGGGCACGTTCTTCAGCCGGCGGGCGACCGTCTGGTCGGCTAACGTCGTCAGGTCGCGGATGCTGCGGCCTTCCCCCTGGATGGCGATCGACATGATCGGCTGCTGCGACGGGTCGAACCGCTGGACGAGCGGGGTCTCGATCTCGATCGGGAGTTCGGCGCGAATCTGCTCGATCTTCGACCGGACGTCCTGCGCCGCATCTTTATCGTTCACTTCCAGGTTGAACATGATGATGATGCTGGACAGTCCTTCGAGGGAGGTCGAGGTGATCTCTTTCACTCCCTGGACGGTGTTGACCGCCTCCTCGATCCGCTTCGTCACCTCCCGCTCGACCGCCTCCGGGCTGGCGCCGGGGTAGACCGTCTGGACGGACACGACGGGGAACGAGACTTCCGGGAAGAGGTCGATGTTGAGCCGCCGGTAGCTGAAGAGGCCGAGCACGAGCAACGCGACCATCATCATCGTGGCGAACACCGGACGGCGGATGGAGGTATCGGAGAGAAACATCGGTCAGTCCCTCCTCTCGGTCGAGTCGGCCGAGGCGAGCGACACTTTTGTGCCCGACTTGATGTCGGTCGCAGACCCGACGAGGACGAGATCACCCGGCTGTAAGCCGCCGGTGACTCCCACTCGCCCGGTCGCCATATCCTGCAGGCCGGGCGTCACCGGGACGGCGGTCACCTGTCCGCCCGCGACCCGGTAGACGACCTGTCCTGAACCTCCCGGTCTGATCGCGTCGGCCGGGACGAGCAGGCTGTTTGCCGTCCGCCCGGTGACGATCCGGCCGGTGGCGAACAGCCCGCCGATCAGCTCATGCGTCGAGTTGGGAACCTGCACGTACACCGTGACCTGCCGGGTGGCCGGGTCGGCGGCCGGGTTGATCCGGGCGATTTTTCCCTCGAACCGGCGTCCCTGGTAGCCTTCGACGCGGAACGAGACGGGCATCCCGGCCCGGACCTGTCCCAAATCCTCGGACGAGATCGAGGCGGTCAGTTCCATCAGGCTGGGGTCGACGACGGTCAAGACGACATCATTCTCGCCCACATGGTCGCCCGGCTCGACCGCCCGTTTGCTGACGATGCCCGTGATGGGGGATGGGAATTTCGCGTCCGCCACCACTTTCCGCATCTCGTGCGCCCGTGCGAGCCGTAGGGTGACCTGCGCCTGGGCCGCATCCACGGCGGCCTGGGCGTTCTCAAGGTCTCGCGGAGCGACCGCTCCTTCGCTCAGCAACCGTTGAGTCCGTTCGAGATTACTCTGCGCGTTCTTCAGGGCGACCTGCGCCGACGTCAGTTCCGCCTGCGCGTACTGGAGTTGGTATTCCAATTCCCGCGTGTCGAGCGCGGCGAGCGACTGGCCCTGCTTGACGGCGCTCCCTTCCTGGACGGACACGGCGATCACGTCCCCGGCGATCCGGGCTTTCACGTCCACGATCACCGCCGCCGCCAGCACTCCGCTGACCGCCGGACCGGACTCCACATCCCCTCGCGTCACCGTCGCCACGTCCGCCCGACTCAGCATCAGCGTCGGCGGGCCGGTCTCTTTGGCGTTCGGGTCAGCCCCGCCGCCGCAGCCGAGGAGGCCGACGGCGGTGAGAGCAAGCAAGAAGACATGGATTCCCGCTTTTGCGAGAATGACAGTATGGAAAGCATAGGGAAAAATTGTCGATCGTTTTATGATCTTTTTCCGAACCCCTAATCCCGAACCCCCAATCCCGCACATCCCTGTGCTCTGTGTGATGAACACACCTCGCTCCTTCCGCAATCCGCATTCCGCAATTGATATTACCTCGCCTTATCCAGTGTCGTCGATAGCCCTGACAGATTGATCCCGGCCGCTCGTTCCAGCTCGACAAGCGCGACGCTGTAGTCGTGGAGCGCCTGAGCGTGGTTGATCCGGGCCCGCTGGAGCTGGAGCCGCGAGTCAGCGACCTCGAGCTGGGTCGAGATGCCCTGATCGTACCGGAGTTCCGCCAGACGGAGCGCTCGCTCCGCCTGCCCGATCGTCCGCTGCCGGGCGTCGATCTGGGCGCGAGCCCGGTTCAATTCCCAGTACGTCTGTTCGACCGTCAGGCCGACCGTCTCCTCGACCTGAGCGAGCCGTTCGCGGGCGAGCGCCATGTTCGCCCGTGCTTCGTTCACCTTCGCCTGCGTTCTCAGTCCATCGAAGACCGACAGGCTCATCGTCACCCCGACGCCCCAGTCGGTGCGCCAATCACCGCTTTTCGGGAAGAGACCGCTCGGAAACGCCTGCCGGTTGTAGGTCGACGACACCGCGAGCCTCGGCCACAGGTCCGCCCGGGCGATCTTGATCGCCTGGGTGCGCGCCGCTGTCTCGAACGTCGCCGCTTCGATCGCCGGACGTCCCTTGCTGCGCTGCAACAGCGCGGAGAGAGCCGGCAGACTGCCGGAGGTCTTCTCGATCATCGTGGGGTCGAGGAACCCGGACGTCAGGGCGACCTGCGTGTTCGCCGGCAGGTTGACGAGGCGCTTCAGGTTCAACAGCGCCAACTCGTGGCGGGCGTCGGCGCTGACGACTTCCGGGACCTGATTGTCCCGCTGGACTTCCGCCTGGAGCAGGTCGAAGTCGGACAAGTTCCCCGCCTGGTGCTGGCGCTGGACGTGGTCGAGCTGGCGTTCGGCCTGGTCGAGACTCAACCGGGCGATGTCCGCCACCTGTCTGGTCAGCAGCGCGTCGTAGTACGCTTTCTTCACCTGCAGGGCGATCTCCCACTGCTGCTCCCGGAGCTGTGCATCGGCGGCATCCCGGACC
>JACQVL010000145.1 GCA_016209865.1 Candidatus Latescibacterota bacterium
GACCATTACGGCCTGAAGAAGCCCAAGGAGCGGATTCTGGAGTATCTCGCCGTGGTGCATCTGACGAAAACGATCAAGGGCCCGATCCTCTGCTTCGTCGGCCCGCCGGGGGTCGGAAAGACTTCCTTGGGCAAGTCGATCGCGCGGGCGGTGGGACGGAAATTCGTGCGGATGTCGCTGGGCGGCGTCCGGGACGAAGCGGATATCCGGGGACACCGCCGGACGTACATCGGGGCGCTCCCCGGCCGGATCATCCAGGCGATGCGGCGGGCCAGGACGGTCAACCCGGTCATCCTCCTGGACGAGATCGACAAGATGGGGATGGACTTTCGGGGCGACCCGGCCGCGGCGCTCTTAGAGGTGCTCGACCCGGAGCAGAACAACAGCTTTCACGATCATTACCTCGATATAGAATACGACCTGTCCCGCGTGCTGTTCATCACCACCGCCAACACCGTGTTCACGGTGCCCCACGCCCTGCGGGACCGGATGGAGATCATCTCCCTGCCCGGCTACCTGGAGCATGAGAAGCTCGCCATCGCCAAAGGGTTTCTCGTCCCCAAGCAGGTCGAGGCGAACGGGCTGGCTTCCGCGCACGTCACGTTCACGGATCAGGCGATCCTGACGATCATCCGGGAGTACACGCGGGAGGCCGGCGTCCGCAACCTGGAACGCGAGATCGCCGCCATCTGTCGCAAGGTGGCCCGCAGCGTCACTCAAAAAGCAGGACGGCCGAGCCTCCGGGTTGGGGCGAAGCAGGTGCGCGAGTACTTGGGTGCCCCGAGGTTCCAGGAACCGGCGCACTCCATGCAGGATGCGGTCGGGGTAGCCACCGGGCTGGCGTGGACGGAAGCCGGAGGGGAACCCTTGACGATCGAGGTGAGCCTTCTCCGGCGGCATGGGGAGGGCAAGCTGACGCTGACCGGCCAGCTCGGCGAGGTGATGCAGGAGTCGGCGCACGCGGCGCTCAGCTTCGCCCGCGCCCGTGCCAGCGCGATGGACCTCGACGCGAATTTCTACACCGACCTCGAAGTCCATATCCACGTGCCGGAGGGGTCTATCCCGAAAGACGGGCCGTCTGCCGGGGTGGCGATGGCCGCCGCCCTCTGCTCCGCCCTGTCGAACCGTCCGGTCCACGGGAACATGGCGATGACCGGGGAGATCACCCTCCGTGGGAACGTCCTCCCGGTGGGCGGTCTGAACGAGAAGATCCTCGCCGCCCGGCGCGCCGGGGTGACGCACGTCATCCTGCCCAAACGGAATGAAAAGGACGTGAACGAACTCCCGCCTCAGCTCCGGAAGGGCCTTACCTTGCATCTGGTCGAGACGATGGACGACGTCCTCGCCCTCGTCCTCGGCCCGGACGCGGCGTGTCCGGCCCCCCCTACGACCCCGCCAAATACATCGGGCCGCTCG
The DNA here is from genome assembly GCA_016209865.1 of Candidatus Latescibacterota bacterium. Classification (GTDB taxonomy): domain Bacteria; phylum JAAXHH01; class JAAXHH01; order JAAXHH01; family JACQVL01; genus JACQVL01. Next base: position 1,417 of record JACQVL010000145.1, read on the forward strand.
GCTGCGGCAGCCCGCCAGCCGGCTCGAGCGTGACCGCGATCGTCTCCAGAACGTCCATATCGGACAGCCCGCGGACGGTCAGGACGGCGCTCCCCGTCGAATCCGCCGCGAACACCCCGGCGTTGATCGGTGTCTTCCCCTTCGGGATCGCCCAGAGCTGGTACGTCTTGCCGGCGGGCGCGGCCGTCAGGCCATAGGCGTAGAACAGGACCGTCTGCGTCCGGGCGTCGATGAACGCCTTCCCGCTCGCCCGCGGCTCAGGGGTCAGACCGGCGAGACGGATCGACTTGACCTCCGGGTCGGTCATCGTCCGGATGAGGGTGGTGAGTTCGGCCGCCTGCTCCGCCAACGCGGCCACCCGTCCGTTCAGTTGCTGGATCGTCTCGCGCTGCTGCGTGATCTGGCGGTTGAGGTAGAACGTCGCGCCCCCCAGGCTCAGGATCAGAGAAGCGGCGACTGCGATCGTCAGGGGCACCCAGCGCCCCGGACCCGGCCTCGCCGGACGAACCGCCTCTGCCTCCATCGGCGCGCCGCTCTGGATGCTCTGCCGGATGCGTTCTTTGAGCGCGGGGGATGGGGCGCGCTGCGGCAGCGCATACGGCAGGAGAGCGGTCGCCTCGGCCAACTCCCAGAAGGTCTCCCGGCACGTCGCGCAGGGGCTATTCAGGTGCTCCTCGAACCGACGGCGTTCCGGTTCATCGAGCAGGCCGAGCGTTTGCAGGGCGCACAATTCGTCGAATTCGTCGTGGTTCATCTCATACCGCCCGGAGGTACGGACTGAGTACCTCACGAAGTTTACGGAGCCCTAAGCGGATTCGAGTCTTGACCGTGCCCAACGGTTCCCCAATCTGCGCCGCGATCTGCGCCTGTGTCAACCCATCGAAATACGCCAACTCCAGGGCGCTGCGCTGGGCCGCCGGCAGGGTCTCCAGGGCGTTGCGGACGAGCGACTGCCGTTCTTGCTCCAGCAGTGATTCGAGCGGCTGACTGCTCGTCACCGCCTCCAGGCCCTCGGGGAGCGGGTCTGCGCCGCCTAAGGTGTCGCGCTTCGACGCGCCCGCCCGTAACCGGTCGATCGCCCGGTTGCGTGTCAGAGTCACCAGCCACACCGCAAGGCTCCCGCGCGCCTCGTCGTACGTGTCCGTATGCTCCCACAGGTAGAGGAAGACATCGTGGACGATCGTCTCGGCATCCGTTCGATCGCTCAGGATGCGCAACGCCAGGGTATAGAGCGTCCGGCAATACCTCTCGTACAGCAGGCTGAAGGCATTCATATCCTTCTGCTGAACCCGCTGGAGAAGATAGCGATCCAGGTCAGTCTGCATAGGAGGGACTCCTGCCTGGAATGAACCTACACCCGCATTGCCGTGATCACGCGTTGCTCATCCCCAAGAATCTCGATCCGAAGCTCAATGCAGGACGCGGGAAGGAAATCAGGGAATTTGTCCGCCCATTCGATCAGACAGACGCCCTCCCCGCCGTAGAGGTAGTCGTCGTAGCCGAGGTCGAGCAGCGCCCCGGCGTCGTCGATCCGGTACAGGTCGAAATGGTAGACCGTCGTCCGTCCCTGGTACTGATTGATGAGGACGAACGTCGGACTGGTGACGTCGTCTTCGACTTCCAATCCCGCGCACAGGCCCTGAATCAGACACGTCTTCCCGCTGCCTAATTCCCCGATGAGGGCGACCACATCCCCTGTCGCCAGACGCAGCCCCAGCCCGCGGCCGAGTTCGTACGTCTCGTCCGGACTCGTCGTGAGAAACACGCCGGCCACTTTCCGGCCGGTCTGGCAGGATTCTTGCTGGACAGGCTGCATCGCCCGCCTCTGGACTTTACTGACTCCTGACCCCTGACCCCTGACCCCTGCTTTGTTTCGGCCGCATCGTGCAGATCGGCAGGATCATCTCCTCTATCGACAGCCCGCCGTGCTGGAAACTGTCCTGGTACTGGCGTTCGTATTCATGAAATTTCGTCGGGTAGACGAAATAGTAATCTTCTTTGGCGATGATGTAATTCGTGCTCTGCGAGTAGACCGGGAGGCGGTAACGTTTGGGGTCGTCGATGAGCATCGCGTGTCGCCGGTCGCAGCCGAGATGGTCTCCGTACTTGTACCGCAGGTTCGTGGACGTCTCCCGGTCGCCGTACGCCTTCGTCCCCCGCATCCCCAAGACCGCCCCGTGATCGGACGTCAGGATGACCGTACATTCCTGGCGGGACAGCGTCCGCAGGATGTCGAACAGGGCAGAATGGCTGAACCAGGATTTCGTCAGCGTGCGGAACCCGGACTCATCCGGGGCGATCTCCTGGAGAATCTCCGACTCGGAACGGCCGTGCGCCAGGATGTCGACGAAATTGAACACCATCGACACGAAGGGAGCGTCGTAGTAGGTGGTGATCTTCCGGGCGACACTCCGGGCTTCTTCGACGTCGAGCACCTTCACGTACTTCGGCTCAGGCTGGAGTTGAATCCGCAGCCGTTCGAGCTGCAGGTCGAGGAGCTGGCGTTCATACCGGTTCCGGCTCTGCTCGTCCTTCATCCCCCGGTCCCAGAGGGTCGGGTAGATCGTAGCGATGTCGGCGGGGAACAGTCCGCTGAAGATCGCGTTCCGCGAGTACGGGGTCGCGCTGGGGAGGATGGAGTAGTAGTACTGCCGGTCGATCGTGAAATACTCGGCCACCAGCGGCTCGATCGTCAGCCACTGGTCGAGCCGCATACAGTCGATGACGATGAAGCAGACGCGCCAGTCGGACCGGAGATGGGGGGCGACGAACTGCTGGATGACGTCGACCGACAGCGGGGGCGCGTCCTGTCCGCCGACCCAGGCTGCGTAGTGTTGCTCGACAAAATCCCCGAACACCGCGTTACATTCCCGGTGCTGATCCCGCTGGGTCTGCTTCAGGCCGGCATCCTGGAACCGGTCGAGCTCGACATCCCACTCGGACAGGGTGCGATGGATGTCGACCCAGTCCCGCCAGGTGAGCGGTCCGCAGAGCCGTTCGCGGATGGTGTTGAACTCGGCGATGTAGTCCCGGACGACCCAGCCCTCGCGGAGTTTCTTCGCGTCTAAGACCCGTTTGCAGGCGGACAGGATCTGGCTGGGGTTGACCGGCTTGGTCAGGTAATCGGCGATCTTCCGCCCGATCGCCTCGTCCATCAGCCGTTCCTCTTCATTCTTCGTGATCATGATGACGGGCAGGTTCGGCTGGATGTCCGCGATCGCCGCTAAGGTCGCCAGCCCATCCCGTCCCGGCATCATCTCGTCCAACAGCATCAGGTCGAAGTGCTGACGCTGGCAAAGGGCGATCGCATCATCCCCGTTGGAGATGGGCGTCACGTCATAGTGGCGTTCACGGAGGAACATCAGATGAGGCCGGAGGAGATCGATCTCATCGTCGACCCAGAGGATGCGTTTGGCCTCGTCGGAACCGGTGCGCGGTGCTGCCATGATGGAACTCCTTTCCTACAGTGACGAGTGGCGAGTGACGATGGTCTTACTCGTCACTCGTCACTATTCACTCGTCACCGCTTTTCTATCCCGACGCGGGCAACGTGACCTCAAAGACTGTCCCCAGACCCGGCCGGCTTTCCCGGAGGACGAGCTTCCCGCGGTGGTAGTCTTCGATGATCCGCTTCGCTAAAGTCAGTCCTAACCCCCATCCGCGCTTCTTGGTCGTGTAGCCCGGGTCAAAAATCTTCTTCTGCGCGTGAACCGGGATGCCCTTCCCGTTGTCCTCGATCGTGATCGTCACGCCGTGAGCGTCGAGCGTCCGCCGGGCGTCCACCCGGATGAGGCCGGTGGGTTTCTCGATCGCGTCGAGCGCGTTCTTCAGAAGGTTCTCGATCACCCATTCCACCAGTTCCCGGTTGATGTTGACGGGCGGCAGGTCGTCGTACGACTCCTGGATTTCGACCGTCTTCTCCTGCTGCGGGACCCGTTTACGGAAGTAGTCGACCATATCGGCGATCAGGGGCTTGAGGTCCTGGCTGCGGAATTCCGGGATCGACCCGATCTGGCTGAACCGGGAGGCGATCTTGTTCAAGCGGGAGATGTCCCCCTCCATCTCGCTGATGATCTGGTCGAACTTGCGGCCTGACGCCCGGCGCTCCGACCCGTCGGGTTGTAGTTCCATCCGGAGCAGTTCCAGCCAGCCCATCATGGATGACAGCGGGGTCCCGAATTGATGGGCGGTTTCCCGCGCCATCCCGACCCAGATGTTCCGTTTCTCGATCTGGTTGATGTTCCGGTAGAGGAACAGGCTGAGAAACACGAACAGCCCTGCCACGCCGATCTCGACGAACGGCAGCCAGCGCATCCGGCGGACCGACGGGGAGTACTGGTAGTGCAGGTACATCTCCAGGCCCGGTTCCCCGCCCACGTGAAACGGGACCGGCTCGGTCTCGGCGTCCATCCGGCGCACGACCTGGCGGACCTGGGCGAGGACGGCCGGGTCGTCGGGACGCTGTGGGACGTTCACCCCTTTCCATGCAGTCGGCGCGCCCTTCGCGTCCGTCAGCACGACTGGGACGTTCATCCGCTCGATCTGGCGGAGCACTAAGCTGAGTTCCGGTCCCTCCATCACGCGCTCCGAGGCCGCCATCGTGATGAAGAAAACCCCGTACGCGTTGATCAGCTCTCGCTGGTTGGTCTCGAGGTCCCGTACCATCGTCTGGGCATGGAACAGGAAGGCCAGGGTCAACACCACGCCCGCGACGAAGAAATACCCCTTCAGCGCGCCGGGACTGCCGAGCGACCGTGCGGTTCGTCTGATCAGACCGATATCCGGGAGCATCATAGCAACCTACTCGGTAATACGTAAAACCGGAGAGGACGGTTCCAATGCCCCATCCCTCACTTCCCCGCCGGGCAGTGGGCAATGGGCAGTGGGCAGTCGAAGCCATTCCCCCGTCTACTGCCTACTGCCCATCTGCCCGGTGGAGAGGGGGGATGGGAGGACTGCCCATCATTCAATCACCCTCACGCCGCCCATGTACGGCCGGAGCACCTCCGGGATGACGACCGTGCCGTCTTTCGTCTGGTACTGTTCGAGGATGGCGATGACCGTCCGCGGGAGGGCCAGGCCGGAGCCGTTCAGGGTATGGACGAGCTGCGTCTTGCCTGTCTTCATCCGGTACCGGATGTCCATCCGTCGCGCCTGAAAATCCTCGAAATTGCTGCACGAGGAGACCTCTAAGTACCGGCCGACGCCGGGCGCCCAGACCTCCAGGTCGTAGCATTTCGCCGCGGCGAAGCTCAGGTCGCCCGTGCTGAGGAGCAGCACCCGGTAGGGAAGGTTGAGGAGCTGGAGGACGTCTTCCGCGTTCTGCACCAGGCTCTCCAGCTCGTCGTACGACGTCTCCGGGCGGACGAATTTCACCATCTCGACTTTGTCGAACTGGTGGACGCGGATGAACCCGCGCGTCTCCCGGCCGTACGACCCGGCTTCCCGGCGGAAGCATGGGCTGTACGCGGTGTAGTAGACGGGGAGGGTCTCCTCGGGCAGGACCTCGTCCCGGTGAAGGTTGGTCACGGGCACTTCTGCGGTGGGGATCAAGAAGAAGTCATCCACCTCGCACCGGTACATGTCCTCCTCTAATTTGGGCAATTGGCCGGTCCCGAACATGCTCTGGCGGTTGACGACGTACGGGGTCGAGACTTCAGTATACCCGTGTTTCTGGATGTGCAGGTCGAGCATGAACTGGATGAGGGCGCGCTCGAGCTTGGCGCCCAGTCCTTTGAGGACGATAAAATTGCTCCCCGTGACCTTCCCACCCCGCTGGAAATCCAGGATGCCTAACCGCTCCCCGATCTCCCAATGGGGCTTCCGCTCGAAATCGACGTCCGGTGTCGCCCCCCAGTACCGCACCTCGACGTTGGAGGAGGCGTCCGGGCCGACGGGCACAGATGTGTGGGGGATGTTGGGGATACGGACGAAGATCGCCTGCATCGCCGCCGAGATCGTCGCCACGTCGTCGTCGAGCTGCTTGATCTGGTCGGCCACGTCGCGCATCGCCTCGATCTGTGCCGTCGCGTCTTTCCCTTCGCGTTTCAGCCGGGCGATGTCTTCGGAGACGGTGTTCCGTCGCTGTTTCAAGTCCTCCGCCTGTTTCAACAGCGTCCGGCGGCGCTCGCCATAGGCCAGGTACGCATCCAGGTCGACCCGTTCGTTCTTGTTGGCGATCGCCTGGCGGACGAGGTCGAGGTGTGCGCGCACGAAGCGTTGGTCTAGCATGCTGAACTCCTTTGTCTTACCCTTCCCGCCGTCCGCGTTCCACGATGAGGGCCTCCAGTTCGATATTCGTGACCGCATCCCGTCCATCCACGAACGGACGGCCTTCTCCGCGCCGGATGACGTCGAGAAAGCGCCGGACGGAGAGTTGGACGAGGTCTTCCGAGGTCACCGTCTGGTCGCCGTGGCGGAGGACAGCCCGGAAGACGCCCTGCTCATCCGCCCGCGCTTCATACTCGACGATGAACTGATTCGTCCCGAATTGCCGCCGTGGCCGTTGGGCCGCCGGGTTCTTCCGGAGCACCGTCTCCACCGTGGCGGTCCCGTACCGGAATCGCGCGACGGTCTCGTTCTGGGTGATGCGGCACTCGACGCTCTCCGGGTCGAGCGTCCCGTCGGGCAGCCAGGCGATCACCTGGCTGAGGGCGTGCGAGGCCATGTCGATGAAGATGCCTTCATAACTGCTCATCCGGCCGCTGATGCCCTTCGATTCCAGCAGGAAGTACACGGTGTCGATGTCCCGGAGCGGACCGCGGGCTGCTTCGTACATCGCCTGGTACGACGCGTGCGCGGCCACGTACTGGGCGTTGAGGCCGAACACCCGCTGGCGGCGCTCGGCCAGGCTGACCACCTCGCGCGCCTCGTCTACGGTCCGCCGCAGCATCGGATGGTGCACCGTCGCGCTCGCCCGGTCGGCGACGGAGAGGGACGGGAGCGGGTACGACAGCGCGTCGAACGACGGCCAGATGAACGGCTTCTCGCAGTAGACGTGCGCGCCCGCCTGGAGCGCGGCCACCGCCTGCGCGTGATGGCAGTCCGGCGGGGAGCAGATGCTGACGATGTCGAGCGTCTCCGCGTCGAGCATCCGGCGATAGTCGGTGTAGCTCCGGCCCTGGAAATCGAACAGCCCGCGCAGCGCCGCTTCCGCCTGCTGGCACGTCTCCGGCGACGTCCCCGCGAACGCCGCCACGTGACAGCCTTCGAGATGAAACCACTTCGCGTGATGCTTCCCGATCCCTCGCGCCCCGATGATGGCGACGTTCATCGTGAACCTCCGCTACTCATACCGCAACGCGTCCACCGGATCGAGCTTGGCCGCCCGGTTTGCCGGATAGATCCCAAAGATCATCCCCGCCCCGACAGAGGTGACGACGGCGAGGAACACCCAGATGAACGGGAGAGAGAGCGGGAACCCGCCCAGTCTGGTGATCAGCAGGGCCAGCCCCAGCCCTGCCACGATCCCCAACATCCCACCGATCCCGGTCAGCACCGCCGCCTCGATCAAGAACTGCCAGACGATCTCCCGGCGGGTCGCACCCAACGCCTTCCGAATCCCGATCTCCCGCGTCCGCTCTGTCACCGAGACGAGCATGATGACCATGACCCCGATCCCGCCGACCATCAGCCCGATCGAGGAGATGACGACCAGGACCAGCCCGATCGGGCCGGTGATCTTCCGGATGAACTCCAGCGCCGCATCCGCCGTGATCAGGGAGAAGTCGTCCGGCCGGCCCGGGGCGACTTTCCGCCGGGCGCGCATGAGCGCCCGAATCTCCTCCTGGACTGCCGCCAGGCGCTCTTGTCCGTTGACGATGATCTGGATGAACATCGGCTCGCGGCGGAATTTAAAGTCCCGCTCGTAGGCGGTGTACGGGATGACGACAAAGTTCTCCTGGATGCTCCCGAACAGCTTCGCAAAAATGCTCTCATCCTTCTCGAACACCCCGACCACCTGGTACTCTTCATTCTCAAGCCGGAGGGGTTTTCCGACGGGATCCTCGCCCGGGAACAGCTCCTCAGCCGGCCGGTAGCCCATGACGACGACCTGTCGCCGGTGTTCCACCTCCGACTCGGTGAAGAACCGGCCGACGACGAGGTTGAGGTTGTTGATCTGGGTGAACGTCATCGTCGCCCCGATGATCCGAATGAACCGGGCCTTCTTGCCCTTGTGCCGCAGCGCCCGTCCCTGCGCGTAGTTGATGTCGATCCCGTTGACATCCGGGATCCGGGTGATCGCCGCCGCGTCGTCCGCCGTCAGGTCTTTCCGGCGCTCCATCTGCTCCCGCTGACGATCCCCCCCGGTGAGGACGTCAAACTTGCTCAGTTGCAGCACGACCGTGTCCCCGCCTGTCACATCCTGCTCGATCTTCCGGCTGAGGCCGGAGAGCGTGGCCACCATCCCCATGAGCGTGGCCACCCCGATCATCACCCCCAAAATCACCAGCCCGGACCGCAGCCGGTGACTCCGGATGATGTCGAGCGCGATCTTCAGGCTCTCGATAACCTGCGCACGGTTGATGGTCATGCTATTCCTGGTTTTTGTTTTAACCGACCACCGATCACCGACCACCGCTACTCATACCTTAACGCGTCCACCGGGTGGAGCTTCGCCGCCTTGTTCGCCGGATACAGCCCGAAGAAAATCCCCACCGTGAACACGATGACGAGGGCGATCCCGATCGACCACCCCTTGACGGCATAGGGCATGGGGGTGAACGAGGCGATGAGGAACGCGGCCCCGAACCCGGAGACGATGCCCGCCACCCCGCCGACGGTCGACAGCGTCACCGACTCGACGAGGAACTGCAGGAGGATGTCCCGGCGCTGCGCCCCTAACGCCTTCCGAATCCCGATCTCCCGCGTCCGTTCCGTCACCGCCACGAGCATGATGTTCATGATGATGATCCCGCCGATGACGAGGGTGATGCTGACCAGGCCGATCAGAGCGGAGAAGATGCCCTGACTGATGCTCCGCCACAGGCTCAGGAGGGCTTCGGAGGTCGTGATGTGGAAATTATCCTCCTGGCCGGGACGGAGCCTGTGCCGGACGCGCATCACCGCCCGCGCCTCCTCCATCGCCTCCGGCACGGTCTCCATCTCCCCCGTCTTGACTGAGATGTTGACCGACCGCCGCCAGCCGAAGTGCTTCAGGAACGCCGTCACTGGCACGAACGCGAAAAGGTTCTGATTTTCCCCTAATATCGATGATTTCTTCTTGACCACCCCGATGACCTGATAGTGCCGTCCTCCGATCTTGATCCATCGGCCGACCGGGTCTTCGGCCGGGAAGAGGTTCAGCGCCACATCCCAGCCAACGACGCACACCTGTTTCCGCAGGTTCACGTCGATCGGAGCCAGATGCCGGCCATGGTCGAGCGGCCAATCTCCGATGATGGGGTATTCGCTCGTCCGTCCCCGGATGCTGGCGTTGTCCACGTACCGCTGGCCGGCGTACACCCGTCGCTGGGTCTCGACCGCCGCGTCGACGTACTTCGCCTGCGGCACCTCGCGGCGGATGGCGTCCGCGTCATCTAAGGTCAGTCGAGGGTACCGCAGCGACTTGATGAACAGGTCGAAGTTCGTCAACACCCCCAGTTCGTTCACCCGCTGGATGACGAACACGTCCGACCCCTGCGTGGCGATCTCCTCACGGACGTAGGTATTCATCCCGTCGATGATGGACACGACGGCGATGATCGCCATGATGGAGATGATGACGCACAGCAGCGTCAGGAACGACCGGAGCTTATTCGCCCAGAGCGCGCTCAGGGCGATGAGCATGCCTTCGAATGTTTTTTGCATGAGAATAAACGTTGGCACGTTGACACGTTGTAGGGGCGAAGCATTCATTTCAGTGAATGCTTCACCCCTACGGGGCATTCGTTCGTATCATGGTTGAACGTGCGAACATGTCAACTGGATTTCTTCTCCTCTTTCTTCTTCGTCTCCACCTTCACCAAATCCCCATCTTTCAGCGTCCGGAGCGCCTCGAACGGGCTGACGATGACCTCCTCTCCTTCCCGCAGGCCGGACAGCACCTCGAACCGCCGCTCGCCCGTCAGGCCGGTCAGGACGTGCCGAAACGTCGCCTTGCCGTTCTTGATGATGAACACCCCTTCGTGCTCCCGGCTCCGCCGTTTGAGGCTGTTCGACGACTCCTCGGCGGCGGCCACGGCCAGGCTGTCCGCCCCTTTCTTGGGCGGCGTCCGGACGGTGAGCGCCTGGATGGGGATGGCTAAGGCTTTCGTCCGCCGGCCGGTGATGACGTCCGCCACGCACGACAGGCCGGGACGGACGTTCGGGATGGCGTCCGTCAGCCGGATGACCACCTGGAAGTTGATCGACTGGCGATCCCCGCTGCCCGCCTGAGGCGCTAACGGACTGTTGCCGATCCGATCCACCACCCCGTGAAACACCGTGTCGGGGTACGCATCAACCATGACTTCGGCGCGGTAGCCGACCCGAACGTCGACGACATCTGTCTCGTCCACCTCGACCCACGCTTCCATGTGGGACAGGTCGGAGATCGTCATCAGCACCGTGCCCGGGTTGTTGAACGTCCCGACGAACGCGTTCTCTCCTTCGTGGATGTTGAGTTTCGTGACGAGGCCGTCCATATCCGCTAAGATGTTCACCTTGGTCAGGTCGTGCTGCGCGTTCTTGAGGGTTGCCTCTAAGCGGGCAATGTCCTCGCGGGCGGCGTTGCGACGGGCGACTTCGACCTCGTACGACGCTTTCGTCCGCTGGGCCACCTCCACCGAGGTCACCCCCCGCTCCATCAGCGCCTGCTGGCGTTCGGACTCCACCTTCGCCTGGGTCAAGTTTGCCTCGACGAGGGCCAGGTTGGCTTTGGCCGACCGGATGCTCGCCTGGAGCTGCGCCACCGTCGCCTGCGTCGGCGTCGGGTCGATCTGCAGGAGGAGTTGCCCTTTCGTGACGAACTGTCCTTCCTGCACCGCTAACTGCACGACCTTCCCGCTGATGCTCGCGCTGACTTCCACCTTTCGGGTCGTCTCGATCTTCCCGGAGGCAGACACGCGAGCGGTCAGGTCGAGCCGCTCGACGCGCTGCGTCTGGACGGTGACGGTCTTCTTCCGCTGATATTTGATCGACGCGACCGCCAGGACGCCGATGACGACGACGGTGCTCGCGCCGATGATGACCTTCGTGCGTGTTCGCATGCGGGATACAGCCTCCTTTACATACCCGGGATGAACCGGCTCAGCGTGGGAGCCAGAGCGGCTTTCAGCAGAATCCAGACGACCCAGAGCGAGAAGAGCACGGAAGCCGTGCGCGACGATAGGGTAACTTTCTGAAAATACACTGAGCGCGCGCAAGACGCAACTGTTTTGAGAGGTCAGGCCCTCACTATCCCCCAACCCCTTTCTCTCCCACACGGGGAGAGAAAGGGGAATAGGACAATGTCTCATTATGCTCGTCACCCCTCTCCCCATCGTGGGAGAGGGGCCGGGGGTGAGGGCGATGAAGAGGGTTGACGTGATAACAAGTATGACTATTTTATTGGAGACCTGGTTCCACCGACCCCTGACCCCTGAAAGAAGAGAGTTCATGCGTAGTCTCACACACTGGATGATCGGCCTCAGCCTCCTCAGCCTGGCCGTCACGACGCTGTTTCATCCGCAAGCATCCCGTTCGCCCGGCCCGTCGGGGACAGGTCTGCCGCCGGATGCCGCGCCACCCGCCCGGCAAGTGTTGCGACTGATGACGCCCGAGCCCCTGAGCCTGGACTCCAGCGTCCGTCCGTACGACACGCGGGGAACGATCCTCCCGTTCGAGCCCCTGCTCCGGCGTAACGAACGCGGGGAACCGAAGCCGGGCGCGGCGGAACGGTACCGGTCCTCCCCCGACGGCAAGACCTGGACGTTCTCCCTCCGCCCCGGCGCCCGGTGGAGCGACGGCCGGCCGGTGACCGCGCACGACTTCGTCTATTCGTACCGGCGGATGATCGACCCCGCCTCCGCCAACATCTACGCGTTCTTTTATTACGACATCCTCAACGCAAAGGCGATCAATCAGGGCGCGCTCAAGGACATCACCCGGCTCGGCGTCCGGGCGGTCGACGACCTGACGGTGGAGATCAAGACCGAGCATCCCACGCCGTACCTGCCCTACATCGTGTCGTTCGGGGACGCGTTCCCGGCGCCCCGCTGGCAGGTGGAGAAATACGGCCGGAAGTGGTCGGACGCCGGGTACATCGTCACGAACTCCGGGTTCACCGTCAAGGAGTGGGTGCATGGGAGTCACATGACGTTCGTCCCCAACCCCAACTACAACGGCCCGTACCGGCCGATCTTGCAGAGCGTCCGGAACACCTTCCGGGAGCCGGCGGCCGCCACGATCCTGCCATACGAGAACGACGAAGTCGACCTTGACAGCGTCGACCTGAACGACCTCGACCGGGTCAAACGCGATCCCCGGTTGAGCCGCGACCTGGCCCCCAGCCCGACGATGACCACCTGGTACCTGTTCTTCCGGACGCGGCAGTCCCCGTTCCAGCACGTCACGGTGCGCGAGGCGTTCGCCCGTGCGATCGACCGGTCGGCAATCTGCCAGGTCATCCTCCGGGGGGCGGCCACCCCGGCATACGGAATGTTGCCCCCCGGGTTCGCCGACTATCAGGGACCGAAATTCCAGACCGCGCAAGGGTTCAACCCGCAGCGCGCTGCCCAGCTCATGCGCGACGCCGGGTTCCCGAACGGACGGGGGTTCCCCAAACAAGAGCTGTGGCTGCGCGCCCCCAACTCGTCCCAGCAGCGCGTCGCCACCGCTATCCAGGACATGCTGAAGAAGCATCTTGGCGTCGATGTGACTCTCCGAAGCTTAGATGATACCGCGTACATGAATCACCTCTACGCCTGGAAAATGAACTTGGGGCTGATCAACTTCGGCGCGGATTTTCCTGATCCCCGCAACATGCTCGACATGACCTGGCGTTCCCAGCCCCAGGGGAGCGGCCGGCAGGACTGGCTCAACCCGGAGTTCGACCGGCTGGTCGACCGTGCGCGGGTGACCCTCGACCCCAAGACGCGGTCGCAGCTCTACCGCCAGGCGGAGCAGATTCTCGTCAGCGACCATGCCGGAGTGTTTCTCTACAACCCCGTCGACCTCCGGCTGATCAAACCGTGGGTGAAGGGGTATCAGCGGGAGCCGGACGGCACGACCCGCTTTAATCTTGATATGCCCACGACCGTGTACATCGCCAGGCATTGAGGAGGTTCCAAGGTGGGGATATTGAGATGGGTACCATCTAAAAAAAGACTTGACTATGATCGGTTACACATTATTTTATCATTTATATTCTACACTTTATAGCGATTCTACCCATCATATTTATACCATCAGAATTCCGGCCTTCAGATAGTGGTGCAGATTTTGTTCGTATCTCAACGGCGGGAATCATCAGGGATAGATTCCTCGAATATCCTGCTCGCTCCATGATGTCATAGGATCTCTACACATACACCGACCAACGATCCTGACATATCCTGAAGGAAGACGACTAGACCGACGAAAGGAGAACGTTTATGCCAAGAAGGACTCCACCTCGTCGACGGGTGACAGTGCCTCAACCTGAATCACCTGAATCGACCGCCGCATTATTGCGCGAATTAGTCGCGCATCTCCGCCAGAATCGTACTCAACTCCGCGAGGAATGGGCACGTCGTATCACTGAATCACAGTTACTCACGGCGATGACCAGAGAAGAAATTTTCGTGGAAGCGACGTCCGTGTACGATAACTACGTGGCGGTGCTGGAAACAGGAAGTGTTGAGGCGCTGCAAGCCTATGCTCGTGACCTGTCCGAGCGTATCATCCCACGCGGAGTGGAAACCCACGAGGTGTTAGGCATCGTGCTGCTGCTCCGGGATGTGCTCGCTCGTTCGCTGTTCGCGAAGTATCAAGCAGACTTCGCGCTGCTCAACCGCGTCCTGGACGCCTACGAGCCGGCCGCCAACCGCATTGCTAATACGGTGGGTGTGGGCTTCGTTCAAGAGCGGGAGCGTATCATCCGCCAGCAGCAGGAGGCCATTCGCGAACTGTCCACTCCAGTGCTGCAAGTCCGGGAACGGCTGCTCATCCTCCCGATTATCGGCGTGATCGACGCCCAGCGCGCCCGCCAATTGACCGAGCAACTCCTCCGCGGCATCCGCGCCAACCGCGCCAAGGTCGTCGTGATCGACATTACCGGGGTGCCGTCCGTGGATGCGACCGTCGCCAACCATCTGGTGCAGACGGTGGATGCGTCCCGGCTGATGGGGGCGAACGTCATCGTGACGGGGCTGTCCTCCGAGATTGCCCAGACGCTGGTGACTATCGGCGTGGACCTGGGCAAGATCAACGCGGTGGGCGACCTGCAAGGGGGGATCGAGGAAGCCGAGCGGTTGTTAGGCTACAAGGTCACTGTCGTGGAAGCGACTTCATCTATGCAGGGATAAGAAGCCATGAGAGTTCCGATTCTCAAACAAGGCAACTATCTGATTGCTTCCATTCAATCCGCGCTGTCTGACGAGGATCTCTTGCAGTTGCGGGATGATTTAGGCACCCAGGTGGGCAGGTTTCGTTCACGGGGCGCTATCGTGGATGTGACGGTGCTCGACGTGGTGGATTCGTTTGCAGTTCGCACCTTGCGAACTATTGCCCACATGCTGCGGTTGCGTGGAGCCGAGACGGTCATCGTGGGTCTTCAGCCCGAGGTGGCGTTCTCGATGGTGCAGTTGGGGCTGACGTTGGGAGAAGTCGCTACCGCCCTGGACTTAGAAGAGGGACTATCATATTTAGACCGAGGCATTAAGAGGGTCAACAGCCATGGCTGAGGTAATGGTTGGAGCACCCCGTGTACGGGTGCGGATCAGTTCGGCTGCTGACATCGTGACTGCCCGACAACAGGGGCGTACCTTGGCTTCGGAACTCGGTTTCTCAGAGACTGATCTGACTGTGATCGCTACGGCCATTTCTGAGGTGGTACGTAATATCGTTGAGTACGCGAGCCAAGGGGACGTTCTGCTGACCCTCGTTCACCGTGGGAACAAGCGTGGCATTCAAGTGGTCGCCAAAGACAAGGGGCCAGGCATTGCCAACATCGAGCAAGCGATGCAAGACGGGTACTCGACCTCCAAAGGGTTGGGGTTAGGAC
>JACQVL010000154.1 GCA_016209865.1 Candidatus Latescibacterota bacterium
CATCGCATCGACGATGGAATAACTCTCAGGATGGACGGCGCTCCGGTCGAGCGAGTTGACGCCGTCCCGGATGCGCAAGAAACCGGCCGCCTGCTCGAACGCCTTGGGACCTAACCGGGGCACCTGTTTGAGGTCCGCCCTGGATCGGAACGGCCCGTGCGCATCGCGGTGGCTCACGATGTTCTGAGCGAGTTGAGGCCCCAGACCTGACACATACGTGAGCAATTGCTTGCTGGCGGTGTTGACTTCCACGCCCACCCGGTTCACGCAACTGGTGACGACGTCATCCAGGCTCCGCTTCAGTCCGGCCTGATCGACGTCATGCTGGTACTGTCCGACGCCGATGGATTTGGGGTCGATCTTCACCAGTTCGGCGAGCGGGTCGATCAGGCGCCGGCCAATCGAGGCTGCGCCGCGGACGGTCACGTCATAGTCGGGGAATTCCTCACGCGCCGCGTCGGATGCGGAATAGATCGAGGCCCCGCTCTCGTTCACCATCACCACCGGCGGCGATCCCGGCAGGTCGAGGCTCCGGAGGAACGCCTCCGTCTCCCGGCCCGCCGTCCCGTTGCCGACCGCGATCGCGTCGATGGAGAAGCGTTCGCAGAGCTGGGTGATCGTCCTGGCCGCCTCCGCGGCCTGTCTGTCGGATTGATGGGGATAGATGGTGTCGGTCTGCATCAGCTTCCCTTGCCGGTCGAGACAGACCACCTTGCACCCCGTCCGGAACCCCGGGTCGATGGCCAGGACGTTCTTCTGCCCCAACGGTGGCGCTAAGAGGAGCTGGCGGACGTTCTCGGCAAACACCCGGATCGCCTCCTCGTCCGCCCGTTGTTTGGCGGCCAGCCGGGTTTCCGTCTCCATCGAGGGCGCGAGCAGCCGTTTGTAGCCGTCCTCGACCGCCATCAAGACGTGCTGAGAGGCCGGTCCATCGCCTGTAACGAACAGGGCACGCAACCTGGCCAGCGCGTCGCCTTCCGGCGGGAGGATCGTCAGGGACAGGATGCCTTCATGCTCGCCGCGCCGCATGGCCAGGACCCGGTGGGACGGGGCTGGGGCGACCGGCTCTTCCCAGTCGAAGTAATCCTTGTACTTGATCCCTTCGGCTTCCTTGCCCGGAATAACTTTCGACCTGATCGTGCCTTTCGTCGTGAACAACTCGCGCATCACAGCCCGTGCCGTGTGATCCTCGCTCACCCACTCCGCGATGATGTCGCGCGCTCCGGCGAGCGCCTCGTCAGCAGACGCTACTCCTTTTTCTGGGTCGATAAACGCGGCCGCTTCGGCGACCGGGTCGATGTCTTCCTGCGCGAACAGCCGTTGAGCCAGTGGCTCCAGCCCTTTCTCGCGCGCCACGGTCGCCCGGGTGCGCCGCTTGGGGCGATACGGAAGGTAGAGGTCCTCCAGCGCCGCCATCGACTCGGCGGCCAGGAATTGTTCTTTGAGGTCCTCGGTCAAGAGCCCACGTTCTTCCAACGATTTCAGGATGGCCTCGCGGCGCTTGTCCAGTTCCCTGAGCTGGTCGAGCCGGTCACGGATGGCTGTGATCGCCACTTCATCCAACGAGCCGGTGGCCTCCTTGCGGTACCGCGCGATGAACGGGACAGTGGCCCCTTCATCCAGGAGCACGGCTGTTGCGCGGACCTGAGCGGAGGTTAGACTGAGCTCATGAGCGATCTTGGCGATGTGGATGTCGTGCATACGACCCTCTATTGGATTTTAGATTTTAGATTTTGGATTTTGGATTAACGGCGAGTTGCTGTGCTCGGTGGCTCCTACCACAAAAGTTCTTCAACCCAAAATCCAAAATCTAAAATTTCAGTACCATCCTCACCCGCAACCCGATCAACTCTGGCTCCCCGTCCTTCAGACACATCGGGCCGAAGAGCACGACGCCTTCGCTGACGCGCGTGGGGTTGGCATGAATGCTCGGCTCGCCGTCCTGGAGCTGCGTGATCAGGTCGAGCGCGGAGAGGCCCAACAACGCTTCGTCCAGCTTCAGTTGAACGGCGGGCACGTCCCGTTTGCGGTCGGCGACGACGGACACCTCCGTATGGCGGATGTCCTGCAAGGCCGATGCCAGTCCCTCCATCAACCGCAGCCATCGCTGCCGCCGGACTTCGGGGTCTTCGTCGACGAAGAGCTTGAGTGCCGTCAGCAGGCCGACAATCTCTTCCTTGCCGACTTTACAGGGACGGCCGATCCCGTGCTGCGGAGCCCCTGGGAGTCTGTTCTTGTCGATCAGCGAGGGTGGGGGATGCCACTGGTCGAAGAGAATGTCCAGGTCGAGATGTTGGAGCGCGGCCGCGGCGATGAGGTCGCGACGGCCGCACAGGATGCCCGAACTCTGCGGCCCGCGGATGGCCTTCCCGCCGCTGAACGCGACCAGGTCAGCCCCTTCCGCGATGAACCGTCGCAGGTTGCTGGCCGGGGGGAGTTGACCGGCGGCGTCGACGAGGACTGGCACCCCAGCAGCATGGGCGACGTCCACGACGGCGCTGAGCGGAGGGAGCGAGTGTGAGTACGCCACGTAGCAGACCGCGGCCGTCCGCTCCGTGACCGCGTCCGCGATCTCCCATGCTTCAGTATCGCGGACACCCGCCCCGCTGAACCGGTCTGCGATCCCCACTTCGACGAGCCTGACGCCGGCCGAGCGCACCGCATGGTCGTAGAAATTGCGATGACTCCGGGGGATGAGGACTTCATTCTTCATCCCGGTGGTATCGGGCAGCCGGTTCATCTTGCCGGGATCGAGTCCGGTCACGCACGCGGCCGTCCCCAACAGCAGCCCCGCGGCCGCGCCGGAGGTGACGTAGCCCGCTTCTGCTCCGGTGATGTCCGCGATGATCTCACTCGCGCGCGCCTGGAGTTCGGCGATGTCCACGCAGTACTGGGATGCCTCCCGCATCGCGTCGGCCACTTCGGGCGGCATGATCGAGCCACTGAGCCGGGTCGCCGGGCCGGACGCGTTGATGAGCGTGCGGACGCCGAGCCGTTCGTAGATGTTGAGCATAGACGCAAATCCCTCTCTTACCGACCACCGATCACCGACTACCGACCACCATCTTACAGCAGCCCTTTGAGCGCCACTGTGGGATCCTGAAGCTGGGTTTCTTTCCCGGAGAGGTCGACCTTTCGCCGGATGAGTCGCTGGAGCGGGATAAACTCTCGCGCGTTCGTGTTGATGGCGAAATAGGCCATGAGCACGTGCTGTTTGAGGTAGAGGGCGATGAAGGAGTTGTCCTCCATCCGGCCACGGATGAGCACCTGATCATGCTCGCTCTCGTCGCCAGCGAATTCTAAGTGGAGGTCGAAGATGTCCGACCAGACGTACGTCAGGAGATCATACGTGTTCTGCGCCCCAGCCATGTTCATCCCGGCGATCTGGCCGCAGTACTCCGCATGGCCCCAGTGTTCGACCCGTCGCCGCTTCCTGAAGACCGGGTCGAGGTAGTTGGCCACGTCGCCCGCGGCGTAGATGTCCGGGTGGGAGGTCTGCAGGTACTCGTTCACGACGATGCCGTTGTTCACGGCGAGACCCGCCTGCTGGGCGAGTTCCACGTTGGGCACGATGCCGACCCCGATGCAGACAAAATCACACGGCAGGGCGATGCCCGACTTGGTGACGACGGAGGAGACATGGCCGTCGCCCCGCATCTCGGTCACCATCTCGTTCGTCAGGAACACGATCCCTTGCTGAGCGCAGTAATCCTGGAAGAAGCCGGCGAGCGTGGCATCCGCGAAGCGAGCCCAGATGTGGGGCGCGACCTCGACGACGGTGACCCGGACGCCCTGCTGGGTCAGGGACGCCGCCACCTCCATGCCGATGAACCCGGCGCCGATGAGGACCGCCCGTTTGCCGGGACTGGCCTCAGACGCGATGGCCGCGGAGTCGTCGAGGGTACGCAGGTAATGCACCCCGGGCAGGTCGCCGCCGGGGAGCTTCAGGTGAACGGGCCGTCCGCCCGTGGCGATCAGCGCTTTCTCGAAGGCAATCGTCTCTCCGTTCGCCAGCGTCGCAGTCTTCTGTGATGGGTCCAACCCCTGGACGGCTGTCCCCAGGACGAGGTCGACCCGGTTCTCGCGGAAGAACGGTTCCGGGTCGAAGAAGAGGTCTTCTCGTGGTTTCTGCCCCCGTAAGAACTCTTTCGAAAGGGGGGGACGATCATACGGCACGTACGGCTCCGCGCTGGCTAAGGTGATCGCGCCATTCGGATCGTGCTTCCGGATGAATTTGGCCGCCTGACTGGAGGCCAGACCGCCGCCGATGAGGAGGTAGGTGGTGGATGGCATGGTGGCTCCTTCTCTATTGATGCGCCTTTGGCAGGCTGATCAAATTGGCGAACAACCGGTACGCGCCGGGCAGGCCCGCCGGAAGCTGGCGAAACCAGGCATACCCGGTGTAGATGTAGAGGCCCTTCCCGTAGTGGGCTTCGACAAGCCCTCCGCGCTTCGGCTCCTCGCCCGGGTCGTTGCAGGCCAGGAGCGGGACATACCGCGAGTCCCACTCCCCTAAGAAATACAGCCCGCGCTCCTGCACCCAGCCGTCGAAGTCAGCCGACGTGATCTTGTTGGGCACGTTGAACACCGGGTTCGTGGGGTCGAGGATCGTGACCGGAGCATCCTCCCGGGTCACCCGATCGTGCGGCTGTCTGATCTTCGCCGGGTACGGGCCGTACTGTTCCGCGTTGAACTCATATTTGTTGTACTGCACGATGTACGTCCCGCCCGCCTTGACGTACTCGAGGAGCCGCTGGTTGTGGGCGATCAGGTCGTCTCGTACTTCATAAGCCCGGATGCCCGCCACGATCACATCGTACTGACTGAGGTCGCCCGTCGCCAAATCCTCCGGGCCGAGCAGTCGCATGTTCACGCCGAGCTGGCTGAGCGCCTGCGGCACATCGTCCCCGCCGCCCATAATATAACCGACCGTCAGGCCGTCCGCCACTCGGATCTCGAAGACCCTGACCTCTGAGGCGGCCTCCCGGTACAGGTGCCGGGTCTCGATGTGGGGATACGCGATCGTCCGGTAGCCTTCGGTGAACCGTTGGCCGTTCCATTCAGCCACGGCCCGGACCCGGTAGGCGCCAGCGGGGATCGCCCGTGGGGGCGTGACGTCGAACGCGACGGTCACTTCCTGATCCTGACGGGTGAACGAGAACGACGCCTCCGGGGGTGTGGCCGACCAGCCGTCCGGCAGGTCGAGCCGGAGCGTCCCGGATGCACGTCCCCGCACGTTATTCCAGACGCTCACCCGGAACCGGCGAGGCTGGTGCGCTCCGGCCATCGGGATGACGGCCATCTCCGGGGTGAGGGAGACGGCGAGGGCGGGGGCGACGAGCACCTCGCGCCGGATTTCGCCGAACGCTTTGTCTGCGGTGCGGAACTGGAGCGGCTGGGTGATCTCGACAGGGATCCCGTTCACCGCGAAGACGGCATGGCCGACGACATCCGGCGGCCGCCACGGGAGGCCGATCGGGGCATCCGGTTCGACCGTCACCCATCCATCATGCTCCGACGCATGCCGCCAGTACGGCCGGCTCAACCGGGCGTTGGGCGCGACCGTGACCATCAGGGAATCGGTCACCAGCTCGTTGTACCCGATCGCGCGTCTGGC
>JACQVL010000155.1 GCA_016209865.1 Candidatus Latescibacterota bacterium
GTTCCCCACGTGTCCCTCACCTTACCGCTTTCTTTGTTTTTACTGATCACTGACCACTGACCACCGCCTCAATACTCTCTCACCTGCTGCAGATACCCGTCGAAATTCCGTTTCATCTCGTCTACGCTGTCCCCGCCGAATTTCTCCCGCATGGCGTCGGCGATGACGAACGCGACGACCGCTTCCCCGATGACCCCGGCCGCCGGCACGGTGCAGATGTCCGACCGTTCTTTCGCGGAATCGAACGGTTCTTTCGTGTCGATGTCCACCGACCAGATCGTGCGCATGATCGTGGCGATCGGCTTCAGCGCCCCCCGGACGAGGATGTCTTCCCCGTTCGACATCCCTCCCTCGATCCCCCCGGCCCGGTTGGTCTTCCGGAAGAACCGGCCGTCCGCGTAGAAAATCTCGTCATGCACCTCCGAGCCGAGCCGCTCTGTCGTCCCGAACCCGAGACCGATCTCCACTCCTTTGACCGCCTGGATGCTCATCACCGCCTGGGCCAGCCGGCCGTCTAATTTTCGGTCCCAGTGAACGTGACTCCCCAGGCCGGGCGGGACATGCGTCACCCGCACCTCGAAGACGCCGCCGATCGTGTCGCGCAATCCCTTCGCCCGGTCGATCTCTGCGATCATCCCGGCTTCCGCCCGCGGGTCGGCGCACCGGACGGGCGACGCCTCCGCCCGGTCGCGGATGTCGTCGGCCGTCAGCCCGGAGACGTCCGCCTCAACCGTCCCGATACGCACGACATGGCTCATCACCCCGACCCCAAACTCAGCGAGCAG
The DNA here is from genome assembly GCA_016209865.1 of Candidatus Latescibacterota bacterium. GTDB lineage: Bacteria > JAAXHH01 > JAAXHH01 > JAAXHH01 > JACQVL01 > JACQVL01. Next base: position 786 of record JACQVL010000155.1, read on the forward strand.
GCGCTTCGCGATCGCCCCGACCGCGACACGTGCGGCCGTCTCCCGTGCGCTCGCCCGTTCGAGGATGTTCCGCAGGTCCCGCTGGTTGTACTTCAGTCCGCCCGCTAAGTCGGCGTGACCGGGCCGGGGCTTCGTCACCCGCCTGCGTTCGGTCGGCGTCTCCGGCCGCTCGATCGCCATCACGTCCGTCCAGTTTTTCCAGTCGTTGTTGCGGATGAGGAGCGAGACCGGCCCGCCGAGCGTCTCCCCATGCCGGATGCCGCCGAGGATGTCGGCCTGGTCGCTCTCGATCTTCATCCGGCCGCCCCGGCCGTAGCCGCCCTGCCGGCGTTTGAGGTCGACGTTGATCTCTTCCGCCGAGACCTTCAGGCCGGCGGGGAGTCCTTCGAGGATGGTGGTCAACGCCGGCCCGTGCGATTCCCCGGCGGTCAGGTAGCGTAGCATGACTACTCCATATTTTGGATTTTGGATTTTCGATTTTGGATTAAAGAACCCGTAAAGAAGCGTCCTATCCAACCGGGACTTGCTTTGAGTACCAATCCAAAATCCAAAATCTAAAATCCAAAATTTCTTCTCCTCAGTCCCTCTATCAACGCCGCGCGCATCACCTCGACGGGCGCCGCGCGCTCCGTCCACAACTCGAACGCGGCCGCTCCCTGGAACAGGAGCATGTCGATCCCGTTGGCCGTCCGACCTCCTCGTGCGCGTGCGGCCCGCAGCAGGGCTGTCTCGGCCACGTCGTACCGGGTGTCGTACACCGCGACCGCATCAGAGAACCACGTCGGGTCGAGCGGGATGTCCGTCGGGATCGCGTTGATGATGAGATCGGCGTTCCGGGTCGCCGGTCCCAGCTCTGATGCGTCGAGCGAGACCGTCTGCGCATCCGCGATGGCCGCCGTCTCACGCGCCCGTTCCCGGTTCCGCGCCGCGACCGTGATCGCGGCCGCCCTGGCTTGACGGCAGACGTCGCACGCCGCCCGCGCCGCGCCGCCCGCGCCGAGGATAACCACCCGCTGGCCGCTCACCTCGACTCCCCAGGTCTCTAAGGCGCGCAAGAGGCCGTACCCGTCCGTCGTCGTCCCGACGAGCGTCCCCGACCGGTTGAGGATCGTGTTGACCGCCCCGATGCGGTGGGCGTCGTCTGTGACTCGGTCAAGGTAGGGCAGCATCTCCGTCTTCAACGGCTTCGTCACGTTCACCCCCACCAGACCCAGCCCGCGGATGCCATCAACCGCCGCCTTCGCCCGGCCGGGCGCCACCTCGAACGCGACGTAGATGTAGTCCAGTCCGCACGCCTGGAACGCCGCGTTGTGCATGGCGGGGGAGAGGGTGTAGCCGATCCCGTGGCCGCAGACGCCGACGACGCGAGTCGAGCCGGATATTTTGGATTTTAGATTTTGGATTTTGGATTGATGCGTCACTGATACCTCCGCTCCAAAGATGGCTATGTTCTGGGTGTTAATCCAAAATCCAAAATCTAAAATCCAAAATCGCTCTGCCTGGCTGCCCGAACAAACGCCCGGACTTTCCCATGATCCTTCATCCCCGGCCGCTGTTCCACTCCGCTGCTCGTATCGACGGCGTACGGACGAACTCGTCGAACGGCGTCCCCGACGTTCTCCGGGGTGAGGCCGCCACTCAGGATAATCCGGTGCGGGGTGCCGCTCACCACATTCCAGTCGAACGTCCGGCCCGTCCCGCCGAACTGGTCCGGCGCGTACGTGTCGAGCAGGAACGCCGGGACGCGGTAGGCAGCAGCGACGGTCGTCCATGACGCATCATGAACCCGGATCGCCTTGATGACGGGCCGTTCGACCTGTTCACACAGAGACGACGGCTCAGACCCGTGGAGTTGGACTGCGTGGAACAGGCATAGACGGGCGATGTCGTTCACCCGTTCCGCTGGCTCGTTCACGAACACCCCGACCGTCGTGACGAACGGGGGGAGGCTGGCGACGATGTCCCTCGCGCGATCAGGCGGTATGTACCGGGGACTCCGTTCAAACAGGATGAACCCTAAAGCATCCGCCCCGGCGTCCACCGCCGCGCGCGCATCGTCCATGTTCGTGATCCCACAGATTTTGACCCGCGTCATCCTGCGCCCTCTCTATCCTCCCGGCCCCTTTTCTCTCCCACAAGGGGCGAGAAAGGGGGAGTCTCTCTCGACAGCGCCTATCTCCCCTCTCCCCACCGTGGGAGAGGGGTCGGGGGTGAGGGGCAAATGCCCCCCACCAGCTCCCTCAACTTCCCGCCGATGTCGGGCGCTCGCATCAGAGATTCCCCGACGAGGATGGCGTCGAACCCGGCGGCCTGCAGGGTCAGGACGTCATCCCGGCTCTCGATCCCGCTCTCACTGACCGTCACGACCTCAGGCGGGATGCGCGCTTTCAGCCGGAGGGAGGTGTTCAGGTCGACGCTGAAATCGGTCAGGTCGCGGTTGTTGATCCCGATCATCCGGGCTCCGGCGTTGCGCGCCTTCGCCAGGTCATCGTCGTGATGGACTTCGACCAGACACTCCAGCCCCAGGTCCGACGCGGTACGCTGGAGCGCGATGAGTTCCGGTTCGGTCAACACCGACGCGATCAGCAGCAGGGCATCCGCGCCTATGGCGGCGGCTTCATAGACCTGGTAGTCATCGACGATGAAGTCTTTCCGGAGGACGGGGAGCGATACCTGTTCACGGATGGCGGTCAGGAACTCCGCTCGTCCCCGAAAGAAATGTTCGTCCGTCAACACCGAGATGGCAGACGCGTCGTTCATCTCGTACAGCCGCGCGACCGCAACCGGATCGGCGTCCTCCCGGATGATGCCTTTCGAGGGGGAGGCTTTCTTGAACTCAGCGATCACCGCGATCTGCCCGTCACGTCGGAGCGCCCGGCCGAACGGACGGGGAGCCGTCCGCTGGAACGTCTTGCTGCCGGGGAACGGGACGGCGCGCTTCCGGTCGGCGATCTCCTGCCGTTTATGGGCGATGATGCGATCTAAGATGGTCATAGTTGAGTCGCCTGCTTCAGTGCCTCTAACTTGGCCAGTGCCGCGCCGGTGTCGATCGACGCTCGTGCCCGCTCGATGCCCTCCCGGAGGTCGGCCGCTATCCCGGCGACGACCAGGGCTGCCCCGGCGTTGAGGAGCGCCACATCACGGCGCGGGCCGTTCTCGCCCTGGAGGACGGCGCGGGCGATGGCCGCGTTCTCCGGCGCGTCCCCGCCATGCAGCGCCTGGAGAGGGGCGAGAGACAGACCGAGTGATTCGGGGGAGACGACGAATGTGGTGACGTGTCCCTCTTTCACCTCAGCCACCCGCGTGGGCGCGGTGACGGTCAACTCATCCAGCCCGTCCTCGCTGTGGACGACGTACGCCCGCTCGACACCGAGGTTGTTCAGGACATGGGCGATCGGTTCGACCAGATGGGCGGCGTACACCCCCATCACCTGCGCGGTCGCGCCCGCCGGGTTGGTCAACGGGCCGAGCATGTTGAAGACCGTCCTGATGCCGATCTCCCGGCGCGGGCCTATGGCGAACCGCATCGAGCTGTGGAGCAACGGGGCGAACAGAAACCCAATCCCGATCGTGTCGATACAGGCGGCCACCCGTTCCGGGGGAAGTTCGATGTTCACGCCGAGCGCGCCCAGGACGTCTGCGCTGCCGCAGCGACTGGACGCAGAGCGGTTGCCGTGTTTGGCGATGGAGGCGCCCGCGCCCGCTGCAACGAACGCGCTCACCGTCGAGATGTTGAAGGTATTCCGTCCATCCCCGCCGGTCCCGCAGGTGTCGACGAGCGGGCGGGCGCGACAGTCGACGCGCGTCGCCTTCGCCCGCATCACCCGGGCGAACCCGGTGATCTCCTGGATCGTCTCCCCCTTCATCCGGAGGGCGGTCAGGAACCCCGCGACCTGGGCCGGCGTCGCCTCGCCGGCCATGATCATCTCCATCACGGCGACCGCTTCCTGTTCGGTCAGGTCTTCGCGTGTCACCACCTTCTCGATCGCGCTCCGGATCACGACCTACTCCTTACGGATGAAGTTCCTCAGTAAATCCTTCCCCACGGCCGTCAGGATCGATTCCGGATGAAACTGCACCCCATCGACGGGGTACGACCGGTGCCGGAGGCCCATGATCAGCCCGTCGGCCGTCCGGGCGCTGACTTCCAGACACGCCGGAAAAGATGGCTCGTCGACGATGAGCGAGTGGTACCGGGTGGCGGTAAACGGAGACGGCAGCCCGGCGAACACGGTGCGGCCGTCGTGGTGAATCTCCGATGTCTTCCCGTGGACGGGGACGGGCGCCCGGATGATGCGTCCGCCGAACGCCTGCCCGATCGATTGGTGGCCGAGACACACCCCTAAGATGGGAATCCGGCCCGCGAACCGTTGAATCAGGGACACGGAGATGCCGGCCTGGTCGGGAGTGCATGGACCGGGCGAGATGACGACCCGGTCGGGCGCCATCCGGTCGATCTCTTCCAGGGTGATCTGATCGTTCCGGCGGACGATGAGCTCCTGGCCAAGCTCGCCTAAGTACTGGACGAGGTTGTACGTAAACGAGTCGTAATTATCGATGACAAGAATCATGACCGTTCCTTCGCATGCTGGATCGCCCGGAGCAGGGCAGCCGCCTTGTTCGCACATTCGATGTGCTCCGCCTCAGGGATGGAGTCGGCGACGATCCCCGCTCCCGCCTGGATGAACGCCCGTCCGTCTGTGATGACCATCGTCCGGATGGTGATGCAGAGGTCGAGGTTCCCCGAAAACCCGATATAACCGAGTGCCCCGCCGTAGACCCCGCGCCGGGTCGTCTCCAGTTCGTCGATGATCTCCATCGCCCGGATCTTCGGCGCGCCGGAGAGCGTCCCGGCTGGGAAGGTCGCCCGAAGAACGTCGAACCCGTCGAGGCCGTCGCGCAGCCGACCGACGACGTTGGAGACGATGTGGATGACGTGCGAGTATTTCTCGATCGCCATCAGTTCCGTCGTCTGCACCGTGCCGTACTCGCACACCCGGCCGACATCGTTCCGGCCGAGGTCGACGAGCATCACGTGTTCCGCCCGTTCCTTCGGGTCGTTCAGCAGTTCCTGGCTGAGCGCGTCGTCCTCCGCCTCCGACGCGCCCCGCCGCTTCGTCCCGGCGATCGGCCGGACGACCACCTGGCCGGCGTCGACCTGGACCATCGTCTCCGGGGACGCGCCGACGATGTGGAGGCCGTCTAAGCGGAGGTAGTACAGGTAGGGCGACGGGTTGAGGGCGGTCAACGCCCGGTAGATGTCGAACGGGTCGCGGTCGATCCCGACGCTGAACCGCTGGGAGAGGACGACCTGGAAGACGTCCCCGGCGGCGATGTACTCCTTCGCCCGGCGGACGGCGTCCTGGAACGCCTCCGGGGTGAGGTTGGCGGTGACAGGGGACTTCTCATCGATAAGCGGACGAACGGACGACGGGGTGGGCGGAACCGGCTGGCGGAGCCGGGCGATCAGCTCATCGATCCGGTCGATCGCGCGGGTGTAGGCCGCGTCCGGTCCGTCGCGGTCGATCACTGCGTTGGCGATGATGAACATCTGCTGCTGCACATGATCGAACGCGATGACGGACCCGGCGATGATGAAATGGAGGTCGGGCAGGCCAAGCTCGTCCGGGTTCTCGTCCGGGATGGCTTCGAACGAGCGGACGACATCGTATGCGAAGTAGCCGACTGCCCCGCCGGAGAAGCGAGGTAAGGCGCCATCTGTGCACGTCCGGTACCGGCGCATCACCTCGCGCATCCGGTCGACCGGGTTCCCGGCGAGATGCTGGGTCTCGGCGCCGCTGATGACGTCGAGGCCATCCGGGGTGCTCACCAGGCGTTGGAGCGGGTCCGCCCCGACGAACGAATACCGGGCCACCCGCTCGTCCCCCTCGAGGCTTTCGAGCAGGAACGCGTACGGACTCTCCCGGCACACCTTGAGGAAGGCGGTCTCCGGCGTCTCCGACCCGATCGGGCGGGAGACCCAGACCGGCACGACGTTGGCCTGGGTCTGGGTGATAAGCTGAAGAACGTGTTCGCGGGTTGGGGTGTGCATGAGCATGTGCTGATGATTGTCCGTCACAGAATAAAAAAGGCCGCTACCAGGATGCGGTAGAGGCCAGGAACGTCAACGGAAGATCGAGGATTAGAAGGACACTACAGACCGGGTTCGATGCTCCGCCTGACTTCCCGCCCCACCGGAAAGCCGTAAAAATACCAGGGGGTAAACGGGAAGGGCCGCCAGGGCCAGGCCTGAAACAGATACGGCCGGAATGACTGCGGAGACCGATGGGCATCGCACATGATGAGCAATCTATCCTTCTGCAGAGCCACATGCTGAAACGAGCCGAAACTAACCAAAAATATAGAAGATGGAGGAGAAAGTCAATAGAAAAATGATGCGGAACCTCAGAATTTTCCAGCCGTTCGCCGGACTGGCGGAAGAAAACAGTTGCTCCGGCGGCTCTATTTGAGTATACTAAATTTTTAGCACTTGCAGGTGACTGATGAGTCGTGTTCTCTGAGTGGAGCCATGGTCGAGCACAGCGGGAACGCGCCGAGTCTGCCCCCCTTAGGAGGCTGCCTGCGCCGTGTCTGGAAAAAGTGGTTCTGGAACGCGTACGACCATGCCGGGACGCTCGTCGTGGTCAACCTGCTGTGGGTGCTGGGTTCGTTGCTCCTCATCACGTTGCCCGCCTCGACCGCCGGACTGTTCTATGTGACGGGCCGGATGGCCGCCTATCGGGAGGTGCGGCTCCGGGATTTCTTCGTCGGCTGTCGCGACTACCACTGGCGGGGCCTTCGGCTGTGCGGTCTGTATGGGCTTACGGCCACTGTCCTCGCTGTGAACGTCTGGTTTTACGGTCGGCTGGCGGGTTCGTGGCAGTGGGCCGGCGTCATCCTCGGCGGCGGGATGATCTGGGGGATGGCCTTCATCGGCCTGACGGGTGTATACGCGTTCCCCTTGCTGGTACAGACGAACGAGACGATCCGGGTGATCGTGAAGAAGAGCGCGCTCCTGGTCCTCGATAACCTCCGGTACACCGGGGCGCTGGGAGGGTGTGGGGTGGTGGTGCTGGTCATCGGGGGGATCACCGGGGCGGGGGTGGTGCTGGTCGCGGTGGCCGTCGTCAGCCTGCTCTTCAGCACCGGACTGCGCGAGGTGCTCAAGAAATACGTCTCCCTGGAAGGAGAGGACGCCGGTCAATTCCTCCCGCAACCGACCACCGATCCCGAAGAGTCCCGTGGCTGGCGGGACCTGATCCGGCCATGGGATTACCGGCCATAGGGGCACGGCTCGCCGTGCCCGCGTAAGGGATGTCGTGATGCGCACCGGCGTGTTCATCGTGTTCGAGGGCCTCGACGGGGCGGGAACGACGACGCAGGCGGAGTTGATGAAACGCTGGCTCGACGAGGCCGGGGCCGGCCCCGTCTACCTGACGCGGGAGCCCACGAACGGGCCGGTCGGGAGCCTCATCCGGTCTGCCCTCCGGCGGCAACTCGTCCTCGACGCCCACACCTTCGCGTTGTTGTTCGCGGCCGACCGGATGGAGCACCTCGCGTCAGACCTCCGGGAGAAGCTGGATCGCGGAGTGACCGTCATCTGCGACCGGTACTATCTCTCGTCGTTCGCGTATCAGTGGCTCGACTTGAAGACTGAGTTGGAGTGGCTGGAGCAGCTCAATGCCCGGGCGATCCCTCCTGACCTGACGATCCTGCTCGACGTGCCGGCCGAGGTCTGCATCGAACGCATCCGCCGGGCTCGCTCGCGGGTCGAGCTCTTCGAGGAGGTCGATCGATTGCGCGGGGTGCGGGAGAACTACCTGGCCATCGCGCACGGCCCCCGAAGCCAGCGGGAACGGATCGTCGTCGTCGACGGCAACCGGCTGGCCGAGGCGGTGCACGCGGAGGTCCGGGCGGTGGTGCAGGCCGAGTGGGGGGAGGCTTTCGTAAAAGCCCATCAGGCGTGAATCGTGCATCCTGCCTCGTGAATCTATAAGGAAGAATCTCCCATGCTCGGATCGTTGCTTCGGATGGTCGTCGCGTTCATCCTGTTTCAACTGGTACGGGAAGTGATCCGCATGCTCAGCAGGCCGGCCAGGCCGGAGGGACGGTTTCGTCCTCCGCCTCCACCCCCTCCGCGTACCCCCCGGATTCACATCGATCGCGAGAACATCGTCGACGCACGGTTCGACGAGTAGCGTTGGCATCCGCAACCCGTCAGACCTCATCACCTCTATGCTGCGAAACTTTAGCTGGGTCATCGATGGACTCGTCGCGGGGATGGCCCTGCCGTCGAGCGCGTCCCATCAGGCGTACGCCCCATTCGTTGAAGAAGACCGCCAGGCTGACCTGGAACAGGACTTGCTCGCCCTCAAGCACGAACACATCGCCGGGATCGTGTCGCTCACCCGGCAGCCGATCGACCCGATCCTCGCTCAGCGACTCGGACTGACGGTGCTCCACCTCCCCGTCGATGACATGGAAGCCCCGTCCCTCGATCAGATCAAGCAGTTCGTGGCGTACGTCGACCGGGTCAAGACCGATGGAGGGGTGGTCGTCCACTGCGGGGCCGGAGTGGGACGAACCGGGACGATGCTCGCCTGTTACCTGGTCTGGTCAGGCCAGACGGCGGACGAGGCCATCCAGGAGGTCCGGCGGCGACGGCCCGGCTCGATCGAAACGTTCGACCAGGAACAGGCGGTCCGGGACTACGCCGACTCCCTGGCGGCAGGACCGTCGTCCGCAGCCCCACTTCTCTCTGCCAGGAGCCCCGAACCCCGAATCCCGAACCCCGAATCCCGGTTTGAAATCCGTTCCGCCCGGCCTGACGACCTCGGCCGGGTCGTCGACCTGTGCGCCGCCGCGTTCTCCGCCCGCGATGGACGCGACCGCCGGGCCGATTTCGAACGCCGAATCGCCAGCGACCCGGAGGGCCGGTTCGTCGACACCCACGTGCTGCTCGTCAACGGGCAGATCGTCGCCGCCCTCCGGGTGTACGACCGTCCCGTCCGCATCGGCCGGTGTATCCTCCGGTGCGCCGGGGTCGGGGACGTGGCGACCGATCCCGCCTGGCAGGGACGCGGCTACGCCTCCCATCTCCTGAGCGAGACGGTGAAGACCCTCAGGGCGCGCGACTTCGACCTGGCCTGGCTCACCGGCCGCAGCGCGTTCTACCGTCGTTTCGGATGGACGGACTGTCCGGGCGATGTGCTCGACGTCACCCGCGTCGTCCCGTCACGGACCGCCTCCACCCCGTACCATATCGCGCCGCTCGACGTGGCACGCGACCGCGAACGGGTGTTCGACATCTACGACCGGTTCAACCAGGAGCGGACGTACACCGTCGTCCGGAGCCGGGCGTACTGGGAGTGGCTCGCCCGGTATCGTCCCCTCTGGGACCCGGCGAGCTTCGTCCTGGGGGCGTACCAGGATGGCGACCTCGTCGGCTATCTGTGCGCGGAGCGTCGGGATGAAGAACTGCGTCTGGTCGAGGCCGGATGCCTCCCGCCCGATACTGGAGGGATCGCCGCGCTGATCACAGCCGCCAGCGCGATCGCGGTCGATGAGGGACGAGCACGCGTCTGGGGCACCGTGCCCCTCTCGCCCGACGCGATCACCCGTCTCCGGAACAGCGGGGTCGAGAGCCGTGTCCTGGTCGGGTCACCGGCGTTCGGAAATGTGATGATCCAGGTGCTTCATCTCGGCCGGTTCCTCCAGCGCCTCATCCCGGAGCTCGCAGCCCGGTTGGCGAAAACCCGCCGCCACGACTGGCGCGGACGGGTGGCGATCAGCAACGACGGACGGAACCGTGCCGTCCTTGAGATCGACGGACAGACGGTGCGGGTTGCCGAGGAAGGCAAGGCGGATATCGACATCCCCCTCACGCCCTCCCTCCTCGTCCCGGTGCTGTTCGGCCATCGTTCGTTCGCAGAGGTGGGACGCGACCGGGCCGTCCCTCTCCCGAAAGCAATCTCCCGTCTCCTCGCCGTCCTGTTCCCCCGGCTGTATCCGGTCTACTGGGGGACGGATTATGTGTAAACGAGAGGGGTCAGGGGTCGGGGGTCAGGAGTCAGTAAGACAAAGTGCCAAACAAGAGATTGACTGATTGAATTCTGGTTTGTTGTTACCGACCCCTGACCCCTGACTCCTGACCCCTGAACCAAGGAGCCTCACCCATGTTTACCCTCGCCGTCTTCACCGATGAAGTGTCGCAGGACTTAGGCGTGGCGCTGAACCTGGCGCAGCGGTTTCATCTGGACGGGGTGGAAATCCGGTCGGTCTGGAAGAAGCCGCCCCACGAACTGACCGCGCCGGAGACCGACCGGATTCGGGGGATGGTCGAAGACGCCGGCCTGACGGTCGTCGGGATCGCCGCCCCGTTCTTCAAGTGCGCGATCCAGAGCGACGCGGACTACCGACAGCACTTGGACATCCTGCGCCAGTGCATCCGCCTGGCGCACGGCCTCAACACCTCTCTCGTCCGGGTGTTCGCGTTCTGGAAGCAGGACCCGCTCGACGCCTACTGGGACCGCATCGTCGCACGGTACCAGGAGCCGATCCGGATGGCGGATGCCGAAGGGGTGACCCTGGGCCTGGAGAACGAAGCCTCGACGATGATCGGGACAGGAGGGGAAGCGCGGCGGCTGGTCGACGCCCTCGGCTCGCCCGTCGTCCTGCCGTTGTGGGACCCGGCGAATGAGGTGTTCGCCGATGACGGTGAGCCGCCGTTCCCCGACGGGTATACTCATATCAAGCGCGACATCGTCCACATGCACATCAAGGATGCAGTCAAGGAGGGGCCAGACGGGCCGGCCTGCGTCCCGATGGGTGAAGGGGTGATCGACTACCGCGGCCACTTCAAGGCCCTGGTGGCCGATGGGTACACCGGATGCGTGTCGTTAGAGACGCACTGGCGGCCGAAGCCGGAACAATTAGCGAAAGACCTGCTCGACCGGCCTGGCGGCCAGGCTTTCTCCGAGTTGGGCGAAGAAGCCTCGCGCATCTGTCTAGAGAATACGCTCAGGATGTTAAAAGAAATTGGGTTGGTAGCTCCGTAAAAGGGGTGGTCGGTGATCGGTGGCCAGTGGTCGGTATCTGATCTAACCGACCACCGACATGAAAGGACGACTCCATGACGCTCCATCCGTACCGGACGCATACATGCGGCGAACTCCGTCTCCCCCACGCGGGATCGACCGTGAGACTCTCCGGGTGGGTCCACCGCAAACGAGACCACGGCGGGGTGTTGTTCATCGACCTCAGGGACAATGACGGGATAACCCAGGTGGTCATCACGCCCGACCGGGCGATCCATGACGCGGCGAGCGACCTGCATGTCGAGACCGTGGTGTGCTTCACCGGGCAGGTCGTCCCGCGTACGCCTGACACCGTCAACCCGAAGCTCAGCACGGGCGCGGTCGAAGTCGTCGCGGAGACGATGCAGGTGCTCGGCTCGGCGGACATCCTGCCGTTCCCCGTCGCGGACGACACCCAGGTCTCCGAGACGATCCGGCTGACGTACCGCTTCCTCGACCTCCGCCGCCAGCGCCTCCATGCGAACATCATCCTCCGCTCACGGGTGATCGCCAGCATCCGGCGTCGGATGATGGAGATGGGGTTTCACGAGTTTCAGACGCCCATCCTGACGAGCAGTTCCCCGGAGGGTGCGCGCGATTACTTAGTGCCGAGCCGCCTGTACCCGGGCAAGTTCTACGCCCTCCCGCAGGCCCCTCAGCAATTCAAACAATTGTTGATGGTGGCGGGGTTCGACCGGTACTTCCAGATCGCCCCCTGCTTCCGGGATGAGGATTCACGGGCGGACCGGTCGCCGGGGGAGTTCTACCAGCTCGACTTAGAGATGTCGTTCGTTGAGCAGGAGGACGTGTTCCGGGTGGTGGAAGTCCTGTTTGCCGGGCTGTTCCCGGAATTCAGCGACTGGAGCGTCACCCCCCCCCCGTTCCCCAGGATTCCCTACGCGGACGCGATGCGCCGGTACGGCTCCGACAAGCCCGACCTGCGGTTCGGCCTGGAGATCGTGGACGTCACCGGGGTGTTTCGGGACGCTGAGTTCATCGCGTTCCGCCGGGTCGTGGACGCCGGCGGGATCGTCCGGCTGATCCCCGTCCCAGACGTGGCCGGCCGTCCTCGCAGCTTCTTCGACAGTCTGGAAGCCTTCGTGAAGGAACTGGGCGGGCAGGGCCTCGCGTACCTCGTCTTCACCGATTCAGGGGTTAAAGGGCCGATCGCGCGGGCGCTGGGGGCGGACACCCTGGCGCGACTGAGCGACGCCGTCCCCCCACAGCCGGGGGCCGGATGGTTCTTCGTCGCCGATGAGGAACCGGTCGCGCGGACGATCTTAGGCCGGCTCCGGCTGCACCTGGCCGACCTGCTCGACCTGCGGACGCCGAACGCCTACCGCTTCTGCTGGATCGTCGATTTCCCGATGTACGAGTTCGACGACGAGCAACAGCGCATCGTGTTCTCGCATAACCCGTTTTCGATGCCACAAGGGGGACTGGAGGCGCTGACGACGCAGTCGCCGCTCGACATCTTAGCGTACCAGTACGACATCGTCTGCAACGGAGTCGAACTCTCCAGCGGCGCCATCCGGAACCATCGCCCGGATATCATGTATCGAGCGTTCGAGATCGCGGGATACTCGAACGAGGAGGTCGACCAGAAATTCGGGGGCATGATCCGCGCCTTCCGCTACGGAGCGCCGCCCCATGGCGGGATCGCGCCCGGGATCGACCGGATCGTGATGCTGCTGGCGAACGAGGAGAATCTCCGCGAAGTCATCGCCTTCCCGATGAACCAGAACGCGCAGGACTTGCTCATGGGCGCGCCCAGTCCGGTGACCGAAGAACAGCTTCGCGCCCTCCACATCCAGTTGCGGCAGCCCAATTCATGAGGAAAATTTTTCGACCGGGCGGGAGATTAGGACTTGACAATTTTTGATAGACTTCCTATATTATCATGTCTGTTCAACCCAGGGGCTTTCTGTCCCTGTCACGGGCCTGGGTTCGTGAAGAGCGGACGCGGGCCACCTTAGCTCCAACGGTAGAGCGGCTGATTTGTAATCAGTAGGTTCTCGGTTCGAATCCGAGAGGTGGCTTCGTCAACAGACGCGGGGAGGTTCCGGAGTGGTCAAACGGGACAGACTGTAAATCTGTTGGCACTGCCTTCGGAGGTTCGAACCCTCCCCTCCCCATTGCGGTGGTCGGTGATCAGTGGTCGGTGGTCGGTTAAGAGACGACAGGAATTTTCTCTTGTTTCCTGTCTTTACCGACTACCGACCACCGAATCTGTGCGGGAATAGCTCAGTTGGCTAGAGCGCCAGCCTTCCAAGCTGGGGGTCGCGGGTTCAAATCCCGTTTCCCGCTTTGAAGAGGAAGCCGTCGCGACGGAGTCTTCAGGGTGCGACGCCCTTGTAGCTCAGCTGGTAGAGCAACACCATGGTAAGGTGTGGGTCGCCGGTTCGAGTCCGGCCGAGGGCTTTACCCGACTCAACGTCGGAGCAGGATCCAGCATAGACAGAGGAGAGTACAGCCATGGCGAAGGCGAGGTTTGAGCGGACGAAGCCGCACGTGAACATCGGGACGATTGGGCACGTCGATCACGGGAAGACGACGCTCACGTCGGCGATCACGAAGGTATTAGCCCAGCAGGGGCTGGCGCAGGCGCGCTCCTA
>JACQVL010000147.1 GCA_016209865.1 Candidatus Latescibacterota bacterium
TACGGGACGGAGGCGTGGAATCTGGAGGGGAAGGTGCACACGGAGGGGCGGTTCACGAACCGCTCCTCCGTGTAGTCAGCCCATCACCGCGATCACGTCGATCTCGATGCCCGCGTTGCAGGGAAGCTTGGCGACCCCGACGGTGGAGCGCGCAGGCGGCTGGTGGGAGAAATACTCGGCGTAGATTGTATTGACCGTTGCGAAATCGTCGATGCTCTGGAGGTAGATGGTCGTCTTGACCACCCGGTCGAGGGATGATCCCGCCGCCTCTAAGACCCCCTTCAAGTTGTCCAACACCCGGCGTGTCTGTACCTCGATCCCGCCTGAGACCATCTCCCCGGTCGCCGGGTCGAGGGGAATCTGGCCCGACGTGAAGACCAGGTCTCCGAATCGGATGGCCTGACTGTACGGGCCGATCGCTGCTGGTGCATGGGGCGTGCTGATGATGGTTTTGTCCATCGCGTGCGCTCCTCCTGCTGACCCTTCCGCAGAACACAAAGCCACGAGCCGGATTCGAACCGGCGACCTATTCATTACGAGTGAATTGCTCTACCAGCTGAGCTATCGTGGCCTGTAAGAGCAGTGATGAGTGACGAGTAGACACACGAAGTTAAAAGCGTCACCAATATAGCACGATGAAAGGGAGAACGCAATAGATTTTCTTCGACACTGGTTTTCACTGACCACTCTGTTTACTCGCTCGTCACTCGTCACTGGTCACTGTTTTTCCTGCTGCCCCGGCGTTGGTCCCGGCCAGTTCGACCACCGGAAGACGCCCGCCCACGTCGACCGGGACATCCCAGATAACCAGGCTGGGACGTGTTGCCCCTGATCGTACAGGCTGTCCCGGCCGGAACATCCGGTTCAGGTGGATGAGCTGGTTGACATCCTGCGGATAATGGCCGGCCAGCCAGTACCGGCCGTACCGGACCGCCGGAAAGGTGGCAGCGCCTGAGGTGTCCGTCTCGACCGAGGCGACCGCCGCGTCGCGGTAGAGAGCGACCGCCACGATCACCCGTTCGAGCAGGTCACGATGGTACCGGGCGTCATACTCCGCGACCGCGGTCATCCACCGGTCGTAGCGCTGCTCGACCTCCTCCTGTTCGGCGCGGGCGACGGTGGTATCGGCCGACTCGCTGACTCGCGCCGGGTTGTACAGGGTCACCTCGGCAGTCAGGACCGGCGGGGGCACTGAGACGAGCGGGACCGAGCGGCCTGGGGGAATGGCCACGAGCGGGCCGTGGACACGACCGATCGCCTCCAACAAGAGCGCATAATCCGGCAGGCGGCGGACACGGTCGAGAAACTCCTGGCGCGCCCGACCGACGGCCATGAGCGCTTGCTTCGTCTTCAGGGACAGGATGAAGCCACGGCGTTCGATCTCTCCACGGAGAAAAACACCTCGTCCTTCGTCAGCGAGTGCATCGATGATCTGATCGGGCGGCCGGATGACCTCGGCCCGGCAGAGTGAGTCGAGCAACGACCGGGGGCTGCGGCGCATCAGGTCGAAGCGGGCGCGTCCGGCGGGGATGAGCTGTCCCGGCTGAGCCGGGACGGTGGCGTGAATCTTCATCGCCGTCTTCGGCTCTCCGGTCAACCAGTGGGTCAGAAGCAGCGCAGCCAGGCTGAGCAGGAGCGCAAAAACCGTGACGATCGGTCTCATGGGATGTATATTAACGAACGCTGTGGGGGTGTCAACGGTTTTTACAACAGCGACGAGTGACGAGTGACACGTCAACACGATGACGACAAGAAACGGCTGCGCCAACGGTATGAGTACCGCTGGCTGGTGCTCGCCTCGGGTCTCCTGGCGTACGCGATCTCCCATCTGATCCGCTGGAATTACGCGAGCATCGCGACGTCCCTGGCGCGTGACCTCCGGGTCGACCAGCACGGCCTGGGGGTGCTGAGCGCCTCGTTTTTTTATGCGTACGCCCTGGCTCAGACCCCGTGGGGAATGCTGACCGACCGGTACGGCGGGCGCATCACCGTCGCCGCCGGCAGTCTCCTGATGGCCGCGTGTCTTTTTGGCTTCTCGACGAGCGCGAGCTTCACCGAGGCGGTGATCTGGCGCACGGTCATCGGCGGCCTGTCCGCCGCGTTCTACGTGCCGGTCGCTGGCATCATGGCTCACTGGTTCACGGCACGGGAACGCGGGCTGAGCCACACCGCCTACGCCGGACTGGGGGGCGGGTTGGGCGAGGCCATGACGTTCCTCCTCCTGCCCGTCGTCAACGCGATGTTAGCCGGACAACATGCCATCCTGGGGTATGAAGGATGGCGAGGAGCCACCGTCCTCGTCGCCCTCATCGCGTTCGTCATCGGCATCATCTGCTGGGTCGTGCTCCGGTCGAGACCGGAGGAGATGGGATTGCCAGCGCTTGATACCCTGGCTCAGCTTCACGACCCCCGGACGGTGACGACGGGCCTGCCCCCGGAAGTCCCGGTGCGCACCATCCTCAAAGACCCGATGCTCTGGCTGTTCAGTCTGCTCTTCTCAGGGTTCATCATCGCCCTTCGCCTCGTCCCCGGCTGGCTCCCGGTCTATATCTCCGACCTCTCGATGGAGAGGATGGGGCGCTCCGCGACCCAGGCGATCGCGGTGGGAGGAACGCTCGGCGCCCTCTACGTCGCTGGCCGTTCGTTCGGGACACCCCTTGCCGGCAAACTGTCCGATGCGCTCCTCGCAAAGGGCATCAGCCGGGTGATGGGGATGACCGCCGGGGTCTTCATCGCCGCCCTGCTCTTCTTGCTGCTCACCCTCGACCTCCCGTCGATCGCACCGCTCGTCGTGGTCTCCATCCTGATGGGAGTCACGATCAACCTGTTTCCCCTGATGAACGCGGCCGTCGTGGAGGTCTGGGGGATGCGGGCGACCGGGACGGCGCTCGGGGTGATCAACACCGTCGCGCAACTCGTCGGCGCGTCTACGGTCGCCATCAGCGGGTTGTTCGGCGTGCAGTTGGGGGATTGGACGAGCGCTGCGCTGGTTCAGTACCGTGGGATCTGGTACCTGGGACTCGTCGGCTGTGCCGGGGCCGGGTTAGCGGGCGTGGCGTGCGAACGGCGACGGCAGCGACGTTACCCCGACGTACAGGAAGCCGGCCAGGTACAGGCCGAGAAACGGGAGGGCCAGATAGATGCGGTGGACGACCGCGTAGTAGATGATGCA
>JACQVL010000168.1 GCA_016209865.1 Candidatus Latescibacterota bacterium
AACGGTCGAGATCCTGAAATCGGTCGCCGCTGACATGGCGTCTCTCAGGAGGTTTGCCTCATGAATGAAGCTCAACAAGCCCGCCTGGCCATGCGTCGCGGGGAGTGGACAGGGCCGACGGTCTACAAAATCCCCGGCTACGTCCAGTGCAACCTGGTCGTCCTGCCGAAAGCAGACGCGTATGAGTTTTTGCTCTACTGCCAGCGAAACCCCCGTCCCTGCCCGTTGATCGACGTCACCGACCCCGGCGATCCGACCCCGCGCCTGGCCGCGCCCGACGCCGACCTGCGCACCGACCTGCCCCGGTACGCCGTCTACCGGCACGGCGTCCGGTGCGACGACGTGACGGATATCAAGGCGCTCTGGCGCGAGGACAGCGTCGGGTTCCTCATCGGCTCCAGCCTGACGTTCGACGACGCCCTGGAGCGGGCCGGCGTGCCGAAGTCGCAGGAGGTCTGGGTATTGAATACCACCCTCCCCACGACCCCGGCGGGCAAATTTCAAGGCCCGATGGTCGTGACGATGCGCTGGATGACCCCGGCGCAGGCGGTCATCGCCGGCCAGCTCACCGGCCGGTTTCCGTACAATCACGGCGCGCCCATCCATCTCGGCGACCCGCACGCCATCGGCGCCGACCTCGATCATCCGATCTACGGTGAGCCGGTGAAGACGATTCCGAACGGCGTGATGCCGGTGTTCTGGGCGTGCGGGGTGACCCCCCAGCGCGTCGCCCTCACGACGAAACCTGAATTGATGATCACGCACGCGCCGGGACACGCGTTCATCACCGACCTCAGAGCGGATCAGGTGTGTATTCCGTAACAAGGATGAACGATGAATGCTGAACGATGAACGAATACCGGGTACACAACCGCTCACCACGCAGGACGACCTGGCCGCGCAGATGGTCGCCGGGATCGACGCATGGCTCGGTCGCGAGCTGGATGCCTCGGCTGCGCGACGGGCGCGACACTGGCATCGCGACTTCATCTCACACGAGTCCTATGTCCGGTCCATCGAGCCCAATCGCCAGCGCTTCCGGCAGATCATCGGCGCGGTGGCCCCACGCGAACCGACCGAGATGCAGGTGATGACGACCATCCCGACTGGTATAGCACCCCATGACATTGAGAACACTGTAGGGGCGCGATTCATCGCGCCCTCATTCGGTGAGGGAAAAGACTACCGGGTGTTCGCCGTGCGCTGGACGGTGTTGAACGGGGTAGATGCCGAAGGTCTCTTGCTCCTCCCGGAGCGCGAGTCGGTGGCCGACATCGTCGCCCTGCCCGACTGCGACTGGACGCCAGAGATGCTGGCCGGGCTGACGCCGGGCGTCCCGGAACGGGCGCAGTTCGGCCGGCGTCTGGCAGAGTGCGGGTGTCGCGTGTTGATCCCTGTCCTCATCAACCGGCTCGACACGTACTCAGGAATTCCAGGAATCCGGATGACCAACCAGCCGCACCGGGAGTTTCTCTACCGCGCCGCGTACGAGCTCGGCCGGCACATCATCGGGTACGAGGTGCAGAAAGTGCTTGCCGGGGTGGATTGGTTCGCTGGCGTCTCGCAGGGCCATGCGTCAAAGCCCATCGGTGTCGTCGGCTACGGGGAGGGCGGCCTGGTGGCCTTCTACGCGGCAGCGGCGGACACGCGGATCGACGCCGCGATCGTCTCCGGATACTTCCAGCCGCGTGAGCGGTTGTCCGACGAGCCGATCTATCGGAACGTGTTCGGCCTCCTCGACCAGTTCGGCGACGCGGAGATCGCCAGCCTGATCGCCCCGCGCGCGCTGGTGATCGAAGCCTGCCGGCATCCGGAGGTGGCCGAACCTCCCCCGCCCTCATCAGACCGGAGCGGCGCAGCCCCCGGCGTCCTGACGACTCCTTCGTTGCAGGACGTTGAAGCGGAGTTCCAGCGGGCACAACGGTTGACTGCCGGACTCCATCCGCTCCCCCTGCTTTCCCTGATGGCGAGCGAGGATGGTCACGGCTTGCCCGGCAGTGAGGCGGCGTTGACGGCGTTCTTGCGGGCACTGGTCGGGATTGAAGACACGCTCTCTCGCTCGGCTCCTCCACCCCGATTCTCCGCGCCTGTCCCGCTCGACCCGGAAGCCCGACAGCGACGCCAGTTCCAACGCTTGCTCGACCACACCCAGTCACTCATGCGCGACGCCGAATTCCGTCGAACTGAATTCTGGTCGGCCGCGGATGCGTCGAGTGTCGAGTCCTGGCAGCACAGTTGCCGCTGGTACCGCGACTACCTCTGGGATGAGATCATCGGTCGCCTGCCCCCGGCCACGCGGCCCGCCAATCCGCGGACTCGCCGTGTGTACGAGACTCCCGCGTTCACCGGCTACGAAGTGGTGCTGGACGTGTACGACGATGTCTTCGCCTATGGCATCATCCTCATCCCGAAAGACATCCAGCCAGGGGAACGGCGGCCGGTCGTCGTCTGCCAGCATGGACTGGAAGGCCGGCCGCAGGACGTGGCGAACCCAGATGCGGATAACCCCTACTATCATCGGTTCGCCTGCCGGTTAGCCGAACGTGGGTTCGTGACATACGCGCCCCAGAACCCGTACATCGGCGGCAACACGTTCCGTCAGTTACTGCGCAAAGCGAACCCGCTGAAACATTCGCTCTACAGCTTTATCGTCCGCCAGCACGAGCGGACGCTGGAGTGGCTGTCGAGCCTCCCGTTCGTCGACCCGGCGCGCCTGGCGTTCTATGGCCTGAGCTACGGCGGCAAGACGGCGATGCGGATTCCTGCCCTGCTGGAGCAGTATTGCCTGTCGATCTGCTCCGCCGATTACAACGAGTGGATCTGGAAGAACGTGTCCGCCCGGCATCGGTACAGCTACCTGATCACCGGAGAATACGACATGCCGGAGTTCAACCTGGGGAACACGTTTAATTACGCGGAGTTGAGCTGGCTGATCTGCCCGCGGCCGTTCATGGTCGAGCGCGGACATCACGACGGCGTCGCGCCCGACGAGTGGGTGGCATACGAATACGCCAGGACACGCCGGCACTACGTCATGTTAGGCATCGGCGACCGGACGGAGATGGAAGTCTTCGACGGCCCGCATACCATCAACGGAGAGGGGACGTTCGCGTTTCTGGAACGGCATCTGAAACAGCAGTGAAGAGTGATGAGTGAAGAATGAAGAATGAAGAGTAAACAACATGTTCGTTGCTGGTTTGAAGGATAACGTGGAGGAGATATGAAGAAAGCGGTATTTCTTGGGGATCGAAAGGCCTCGCTCGTGGACGTTCCGGACCCGCAGCCCAAGGGAGACTGGGTCGTGGTGAAGGTACACGCCGCGCCGATGTGCACCGAGTATAAAAGCTTTGTCGCCGGGCACTCGGCAGTATCCCTTGGACATGAAGCGGCGGGCGAGGTCGTGGCCATCGACCAGCCTGGACGCGTCAGAGTTGGGGACCGCGTGGTCGTCATGCCGCAGTATCCGTGCGGGATGTGTGCGCTGTGCATCGCGGGAGATTATATTCATTGTGAGCACGGTTACGATTTCGCACAATTCATGGGAACCCCCGAAGGCAGCGCCAGGATGGCTCAATATCTTGTGAATCCCGCCTGGCTCCTACCCGCGATTCCCGACGGGATGTCGTATGAACACGCCTCCCTGGCCGGCTGCGCCCTGGGTCCCTCGTTCGGCGCGTGTGACCTGATGGAGGTCGATGCGTTCGACACCGTGTTGATCACGGGCGCCGGTCCTGTAGGGCTTGGCGCAGTAGTGAACGCCTGCTTTCGCGGCGCGCGGGTCATCGTCGTCGAGTCCCATCCGTGGCGTGTCGAGCGAGCAAAGCAGTTAGGAGCCGCTGCCGTGCTCGATCCACGTGATGACGACATTGTCAAGCAGATCCGAGCATTGACTGATGACAAAGGAGTGAACAAGGCGATCGACTGTTCGGGTGTGCCACAAGCCCAGCGGCTGTGCATCGACGCGACCCGCCGGAGAGGCCAGGTGACGTTCATCGGGGAGTGTTCCGACGACCTGCTTCTCAAGGCCAGCCCCGACCTGATCCGTAAAGGACTGACGTTGCACGGTTCCTGGCATTATAATCTCTCGCTGTTTCCGAACATCATGCAGGTCATCCAGCGTTCGCCGGTGATCGACCACTTGATCAGTCATGTCATCCCGATGAGTCGGATTCAAGACGCCCTGGAAACCTCGGCGTCGCACGATTCCGCGAAGATCATCCTGAAGCCATGGGGGTGAAACGGTTCCAGGTTCCAAGTTTCAGGTTCCGAATTCCAAGTCAAAAGGCCGGATCACACGAGATCTGGAACCTGGAACCTGGAACCATTCTTCCATCCAGGAGCCTTACCATGACTGAATCCCCTTCCCTTGTCTGCGCCCTTCACCGGCAGTTCGACGAGCAGGGCTACGTCATCCTGAAGGACTTCCTCGAGCCAGAGATCATCCAGCAGGCTCGTGATGAGATCAATCCCCTTGTGGATCGAGAAGCAGAGAAGCTCATCGCCACGGGGAAAATCAGTGACCCGCTCACAGACGAGCCGTTCGAGACTCGCCTGGCCCGTCTGTACGAAAAATTCCCGAACGACGCGCCCCACATTTTTCGACGCGAATTGCACCTCGCAGGTCTCTTCGATGTTTTCTTTCATTCCCGTTTATTAGATGTGGTTGAAACCCTGTTAGGTAGTGAACTTCGCCTCTATCCGAATTATTCCGTCCGTCCCAAGCTGCCCGACCACGCCCCCACCCTGGTGTTGTGGCATCAAGATGGCGGGTACACCCAATCGTGGCATTTGGATGAGAAGCACGCTCAGGCGAACGTCGCCATCCTGCGCATGGTGAACGTATGGACGCCTCTGGTCCCGGCGCGCGAGGAAAACGGCTGCATGCAGTTCATCCCGGGCACGCACACGATCGGCCTGGCTCCGCACGAACAGCG
>JACQVL010000157.1 GCA_016209865.1 Candidatus Latescibacterota bacterium
CGACCGGAGCGCTGCCGCGCCGTGTGCTCGATGATGAAGTGGCCGTCGAGCATGAGCGCCTGCACCTGCGTCAACAGGGAAGCCGCCCGGTTGAGATGCCCCCAGCGCGTCTGAATCATGCCCACCCGCGCATCCGCGAACCCCGGCAGGGTTTGCTTGAGGAGCGCCGGCGGCGGGAGGAAGTCCGCGTCGAAGATGGCGATGAACTCCCCGCGAGCGTGCCGCAGGCCCTCGTGCAGCGCGCCCGCCTTGTAGCCATGCCGCTCCGTCCGGGGGAGGTAGTGGATGTCCACGCCCCGCGCCCGGTGGCGGGCGACACACGCCGCCGCGAGCGGCGCGGTCTCGTCGGTCGAATCGTCGAGCACCTGCACCTCGAGGCGGTCGGCGGGATAGTCGAGCCCGCAGACCGCGTCGATCAGTCGCTCGACGACGTGCCGTTCGTTGTACACCGGGAGCTGCACGGTCACGACCGGCCAGGCGCCGAGGGCGGCGGGGGGCGGGAACCCCGGGCGTGGATATTTGTAGTACAGGAACACCATCAACGCCCGGTGGGCACCGTACAGCGCGAGCCACGCAAGGACAAAAAAATAGAGGATGAGGACAATAATGTGAAGAAAGACCATTGGCTTATCGCACGACACTGTAGTATCGGATTAACTTCTCGGGCGGTACGGAGAGGGTGTAGAGCCCCCGAAGCACCCACATCAAGAGTACCGTTCGCATCACACCACGGTTTTTCCATCGCCGTACGGACGTGATGACCGGCTCATCGATCCAGGCCAACCGGCCTTCCCGGCCGAGCCGTCGACAAAATTCCGAATCCTCGAACAGCGGGAGGAGCGGAAACCCCCCGACCCGCTTGAACACATCACGACGCGTGTAGATCACCTGATCGCCATACGTGATGCCCAAGACGCGGGATCGGACGTTCGTCCCCCACGCGATGCACCGGTAGGCCAGACCGGGTTCGGAGAGTTGAAGACGGAACCGTCCGCCCACGGCACCATCTCGATCAATCGAGGCGATCACTACTTCCTGCCATTGCGCCGGAAGGAACGTATCCGCATGCAGAAAAATGAACACGTCACCGGTGGCCGCTGCAGCCCCAGTATTCATCTGGATCGCCCGACCGCGATGTTGATTCTGGATTACGCGGACGAAGGAGAACTGGCGTGCCACCTCGACGGTACGATCGGTGCTCCCTCCATCCACGACGATGATTTCATAGGGTTCCTTCCCCTGAAATTGTCGCAAGCATGGAGCAATCGTCCGTTCTTCATCGAGCGTCGGAACGATCACACTGATATGTAAAGGGCTGTCCATAGGCGTTGTCAAGGAGGGTGGCTCGACTTGAGAACAACCGTAATCCATCGTAGCCCTCCAATCCACGATCAGGATCATCATAAAGATCGTGCGATCGCGTAGGCAAGCATCGCGAACCCACCCGCAGCGGGCAAGGTCACGACCCAGGCCAGCGCGATATCCCGGACCACGTTCCACGAGACCGCGTGCGCATCCCGCTGGACGCCGATGCTGACGATCGCGGAACTGCTGACAAGCGTCGTCGAGACCGGGAGCCCGAAATGCGCGGCCACCGTGACGAGTGCGGAGGTCGTCAGGTTTGCCGTGAGCCCATCGCGATCCTCCATCGGGGTGATCTTTTCCGCTAACGTTTCCGTGACTCGTATCCCACCGAACAGACTGCCGAGCCCCATCGCGATCGTTGTGACCCAGAACAGCCTGACAAGGTCAGTTCCTCCAGGATGAGCACCGGCGAAGAGCACCCCGATCATCACAATCTTGGGGGCATCGTTGAGTCCTCGGGCGACACTGACTGCTCCACTGGACAGCCAGTGGAGCAACCGGGCATCAACCCGGAAGTATCGCCACGGGAGCCAGGCACACATCGTGTTCGTTGCCCGAACGACTCGTGGGACGGGCACCACAAGAGGCGCCTCGATCGTGATCATATTTTGAGCGGTCGCGGCATGGACAGGACAACCAGCGGTCTCCAGGCCGATACACAGGCACGCATCGCCCCGTGCACCGATCATCGGTTTCATCAGACGATCCAGTCCAATTGCACCGAGGAATGCGAGGAGCGGACTCGCCAGGAGGGGAAACAGGATCTGACGCGTGAGCACGTGCCATTGAAGGTGATCCAGTCCGAAGGCATAGGCTCCTCCGAACACCAGCGCGCCGGTGAGTGCATGCGTGGTCGAGACGGGTCGACTGAACCGTGTAGCCAACAGCACCCAGCCACAGGCGCCAGCCGCAATCGCGACGGCAAACGGGAGGGTTGGCCCTCCTTGATCCATGATGATGACCCCGGTCTTGAACACCGCAACCATACGGGACGAGAACCAGACCGCCAGCCCCGCGCCGAAGACGGTGCAGAACGTGCCCCAGAGTATCGCCCGCCGGTAGTCGGTCACCCCGCTCCCGACGAGGGTGGCGATGGCCTTCGAGACGTCATTCGCCCCGTTCGCGTATGCGAGGAAGAAGACGGCGCTGAACGCCAGCAAGTCCAAAGCCAGTACATTCATTGTATCCATCTCCTTCAGCAGCACTTTCCGCCGGGGGAGCAGCAGGCGGACAGAAAATCTTCCGGGATATCACGGGTGGGGTCGGTGACCGTGAACAAACCCTGATGCGGCGGTTTCTGCAATTTTGCGGCGGTGTCGGTGCACACCTCGACCGCCTCGTCCCGTGGGAACAGATGGCCTTCTTCGTCCATGACCGCCTTGAACGGCCCCCGGTAGATGGCGGTCTGGCCGATATAGACGCATCCCGCTTTCTTCTCGTACTTGTACCCGCGGATGGTCACCGAGAAGAACTTGTAGCCTTCGACCTCTTTCCAGTACGTCTTCCGCAGCACGGACAGGCCGTAGAAGCCCGCCTGCTCGAGGAATACGAGAAATTCATCTTCCGTCAACGCCCCGCTCAGGCATTCCCCCCAGAGCCGTGCATTCGCCTGCAGATGGGACGGGACCGGGACTTCAGTCACGATGTCAGCGATGACCACACGGCCGTGGTCCTTGAGAATGCGCCACATCTCACGGAAGACTCGCTTTTTATCAGGAGACAGGTTGATCACGCAATTCGAGGTGATCAGATCGACACTCCGATCCTCGATCGGGAGCTCCTCAAGAAAGCCCTTCCGAAACTCGACCACGTCGTACCCGAGCCGCTCCGCCACCTTGCTCTGATTCTCCACCGCGATCTGGAGCATCTGGTCAGTCATATCCACGCCGACCACCTTGCCGGTCGGGCCGACGAGCTTCGCGGCGATGAAACAATCGATCCCGCCGCCTGAGCCGAGGTCCACGACCGTCTCGCCCTCGACGGCCTCGGCTAAACTCATCGGCGACCCGCACCCGTAGAACCGATCGAGCACCTCCTGCGGGATATGGGTGGTCAGGTTTGGGTTGTAGGTAGTCGGGCAGCACAGTTCGGCTTGCGGCTCCTCGGCGGCGTGACCATAGAATTCCCGGACGACCGTGCGCGAGGCGTCCAGGTCGAACGTCAGCACACAGTTCGAGTGGAGGGTCTCCACCCGGAGCGCGCCCGGGCGTGGCTGTCGGCCGTCCGTCCCACACACCACCGCCCCTTCTCCCATCGCATGGTACACTGGCGGGGAGTTGTACCCGGAGTTGGTCCTGGCTCGTGCTTTGGCTTCCGTGAGCTGTCCCATCCCTTCACGGATGAGATGCTTGTAGACCTCGCAATAGGGATCCCAGGCCAGGAGACTGCCTTCACTGCCCGTCTGACGGGAATGGAAATAACTGTGCTCGATGTCTCCGCCGCCGCAGATGAACTTCAGATGACAGGCATGGCAGACGTCCTTCTTCTGGACAGTCGCCGACCGGAACTCCTGCGCGACGCGGGAATGTAGCCAGATGTCCTGGAGGGACTGAGTCGCCAGGTCGCCCATGTCCATCCGCTCGAACCCGGCGAACGACGCGGAGGGATAGACATGACCGTCCGCATAGACGCAGAGCGAGCCCCAGCCGGCGTGACTCAGGTCGAGCTTCACGCCTGGCATGCCGTTGATCCGGTTTCGGATCGCCTCGTAATTATCCACCGTCACCCCCACTTCATCCCCCACCCCTCGTGCCTTCTTTGCGACCTCGATGAGCCGCTCGACCGACAGGACGAGGCCCGTTCCCCCCGGCTCCGTCGCCCGCCCACGGGCATGCATCCACATCAAATGATGCGTCGTCAGGCCGAGTCGGCCCACGAATCGGGTAATTTCAGGCACATCATCGGCGTTGGTCGGGGTCACGACCGTCGTGATCGTCGGCGTGAACCCGAGGGCCTTGACGTTCATCAATCCATTGAGCGTCCCGCCGAAACTCCCCGGTCCACGAATCGAGTCGTTGATCTCTGGAGTGGATCCATCCAGACTCACCTGGAGGGTCAGTTTCGACCGGTCCACCTTCGTCAGCGCCTCCAACCGGGCGTCTTTGAGGAGCATGGCGTTCGTCAGGATGACCAGCTCTGCCCGCGCGGTCACGTACGCGATCAGGTCAAAGATATCCCGCCGGACGAACGGCTCACCGCCGGTGAAATAAAACCGGGAGACGCCAAGCTCCAGCGCCTGATCGATGATGTTGATCAGGCGTTCTGTACTCAACCCGCGCACTCCTTCAGGCGATGAGGACACGAGGCAGTGGGCGCAGGCGAGGTTGCACGAATTGTTGGTATGCAGCCAGAGTTCGCTCAGGCGTTCTGGCTTCAGCACATCGCTACGTCCGGTATACGGCGGGCGAAAGAACGGGGTCGTTGACGCCAGATGAGACCGCATGGCTTCCTTGAGAAAGTCATGGCAATGGAGCCAGGCCTTCGCCAGGTCGACGCCGTGCTCCTGCGCGTAGAGCGTGACCACCTCGCCGAACGACCGTCGGCCGTCGAGGTAGCTCAAGATTCGAATCCCACGCTGGTCGGTCCCAATCCAGTTCGGGGCCTCGGGGTCGATGACGAACCCCACGCCATCGTAGGTCTCGACGGCCAATTGCGGGGTATGCAGAATCAAGGTTTCATTGAATTCAAGCGTCATACAAGTATCTCCTTTATTCGCGACATACCCTACGGTCGTCCGCGCAGCCAGTGGATGTACGCGATGATCGCGTTCATCTGTTCGTCCGTGATGTGACCACGGAAGCGCGGCATCTTGATGGGTTCGCGTTCGATGAACCACTTTGCGACAGGATGCTCAAGAATCCGTTTCGGTCCACCGTCGAGGATCCAGTCCCGGATCTCCTGATCATTCTGAACTAACTCCGGGAAATCGTCTCCATTCCAGCTTGGAATATAGCCTTTAAACGACCGTACATTGGGCATCGTGCCGCGCCCCTGCGGCCCGTGACAACTGAAGCATCCGAGTTTCTTGGCCTCCTGTCGGCCCTGTTCTGCCAGCGAACTATCGGGAGGCGTGACAAAATCCGAGACCGCTTTATAGAAGGCAATGAGATCAGTCAGCTCGCGCTCTGAGATCGCGCCGCGCCAGCCTGGCATCGTGATGACCGCCTTCTGCTGTTGCCGCATCCACTCTGGATCGCTCCGGAGACGGGCTGGGGCACCATCGAGGATCCAGTCCCGGATTTCCTGCTCGTCCTTCACGTACATCATGTACGTGCCCCCTTCCCACGTCGGCGCCTCTCCGAACGTCGAGCCAGGAGCAGGCGTTCCTCGAATGCCGCCAGGTCCGTGGCAGGTAAAACATCCCTTGTTATGCGCCACCGTCCATCCGCGTTGCACGGACGAAATATTCTTCGTGCGCCACAAGTGGAACGCCAGGACGAGGACTAGACTGCCCACGACGACCACGCCACCTGCGAGTTGCCATTTGTGCCTGCGCGTCATTATACGGCCCTCCATTGGAATGATCGCTTATTGATACAATTCTGACCCTCGAAAGAAGGCTCCCCCGGCAAAACGCGACACAGGTCACGGTAATCACGATCGTGGCATACCACATTTGCCACTCCATTCCTGTCCCTTTCCACTCCCGTTCTATGGAGGCCTGGCTGAAGCCTACCTCCTCGAATGACGGGATGAGGAGAAAAGTTCCCTCGCCGTATCGTCCACGACCGGAGAGACGCTTATGCCAATATTACGGGATTTCAGACGCACGGTGGACGATCCTCGCCAGGTCGAATGTGTAGGAGACACCCACACTATACTGCGGCCCGGCGGGGACATCCTGTCCCCGGACCGGCAGACGGACCATCCCCTCAACGGTCAGCCTATGGACCGGAGTCACCAGCACTGCCGGGGCAACAGTCAACAACTCCCGGCGCTCCCGTGTGAACGTGAACCCGAGCGACCGTGGATGGCCGCTGTAGAGGTAGTCGATCATCCCCTTGCCCGTCACCCGACGGGTGACCTGCCATCCCAATTCTCCAAGCAGGGTCAACTCATCGCCTGGCTTATGGGCGAACCGCGTGTTCGTCCTCCGCCTCCGGTAGCCGACGGCCACGTTGGCATAGCCCGGCAGGACGGAGAACGAGCGTCCAATCTCCCCGATGCCCTCGATGTCCCATTGCCCCTCACCAACCGGAACGACCTCAGCATCCACGTTGACGCCCCCCGTCGGCGTCTTCACACCAACCCGAACACTCGTCACGACAGGGTGCGTCGAGACCCGGTATTTCGCGTAGAGTCGAATATCCCCGACCTTCTGCGTCCGCGGGCGGGTCGGGTTGGCCCGATCGCGGAATTCCAGGCTGTAGAACGGAACCTGAACGCCGATCTCGAGCCAGTCGGTCGCCCCGTAGGCCACGTCCGTGAAGAGCGCCAACGCACGGCTCCGACCGCCAGTGAAGGGATTGAACGGGGCTCGATCATGGGCTCGACAAAATGCAAGATTCCCGGTGCAGAACTGCTGGTCGGTGGACTGGTAGAACACCGATTCTTTGACCCAAGCCTGTCCCTTCGGCAGTGTCCACGCTCCGGCTGCTACGACGGGAGGGACGAGGAGCAGGCCGATCACCCAGAACCATCCCGTCAGAAGCAGGCGTCCACGCGGCGAGCGCGTCATAGGGCGTACACCGCCGTCGTCGGCCAGAACGCCGCCCAGGCAAACCAGAAGGCGTTATATGCGGTCGAAATTCTGGTGAGCGTTTTTCCGTTCAGCGGCCCGTCGATGGCTTTGCCCTCGACCGTCCACACCGTCCCGGTCTCCTGATCCTGTAGCCGAAACGGTACTCCTCCGTCGACCACCCTGAACGTGAGAGACTGGCCGTTGACCCGGCGATCATAGGAGAGGGCCAACCGTCCAGCCTGATCGAACACCACCAGCACGTCACGACCGACGATGGCGTCATTGACAGCCGCCCGTGTCCCAAGACTACTGAACGGATACGCTTTGACCAGCCCACTGGTGAGGATCCCGTGGATCATCCGCTTCGGGGGAAACCGTGTATCGAGCGACCGATTGAGGGGAAACAGCGGTGGAGTATTTTCAAACTGATAGCTGCCATACGGATATTGAGTCAACAGTCGGTTGGAATTCGACCGGGCGATGACCAGCGTCTCCGGATGGAGTTGTTTCCACAGCCTCCAGGTCACTTCTGTGGCAGGGATCATCTCCAGATGATCGCGCGGGGTGGTGATGTCAAACACGAGGCCGGTGCCGGTCAACGGGCAGAAGGTCACGGAGACCCGCTGGCCGCCGACCTGATCGTTGACGATCTCATGCCACCAGAGCACATTATGCGGGTATGCCCGCGTCTCCCCGTTCAGGACAAGTCCGATGACCAGATCATCATCCGCCAGGTAATCCACCCCGCTCGCCGTCACGAACGAGGGATTGGTGAGCGCAGGAATATCGTCGATCTTCGGCCCCCCGGAGGCGAGTTGATCCTTCGGGAACGTCCCGTAGACGGGAAAGTCTGGTGCATCGATGGTGGTAAAGTATATCTGCGGGATGAGCACCAGCTTAGACGCTCGGAGATCGGATCGACTCCGGTCATACATGACGAGGTTATTGTTGAACAGAAGCCCGGATACTCCGAACCCGACGGCTCCGGCCCGAGACGGGTCGTCCATGGGGGTGCCCGTGTCTGGCGTGGTGGGAGTCGAGGGGTTCGCGTTGTCCTGACACCCCATCCCTCCCATCGACAGCAAGAGGACGAGCACGATCAGACGAGTCGGAGAAGTCATCATAAGTTTTCCTCCCGATTGGGAGCGGTTGAACAGTCTCAACAATCTTGTTGACTGAAGTAAGGATTCATGATATAGTATACTCATGGATTAGTATTGTATCTGTAAGAAACCTTACAGTTTGATTGTACGTATGGGGAACCTTTACCCGGACTGGCTCGTTGTATACGCAGCAGTATAGGGGGTGCTTCCAGACGAGAGTCTTTCTTCTGCGTGTCATCGAGTGGACAAGGGGGAGATGATGCCCGACCGGCTCTGGTACCTGAAACAGATTAACATCTTTTCCCAGATGGACGAGGCCATGTTTCGTCAACTCAACGACATGATGGTTGAGAAGACGCTGCAGAAGAAAGCCATCGTCTACATGCCCGATGATCCGAGCGAGTATGTCTATTGTTTGAAGCGTGGGCGGGTCAAAATCTCCAAAATCTCGGAAGAGGGGAAAGAGATCACGATCACGATCTTAGAGCCGGGCGAGATCTTCGGGGAGCTTTCCCTCATCGATTCAGGACCGCGCGAGACGATCGCGGAAGTGATCGATGATGCCTATCTCTGCATCGTCCGACGAACCGATTTCGAGCGTCTGATGGCCCAGGCTCCGGACATGGCGCTCAGGGTGACGAAACTGATCGGGTTGCGCCTGCGGGCGATCGAGAACAAGATGGAAGACCTCGTCTTCCGGGACGTCCCGGCCCGGCTCGCCCGGTTGCTCCTCCGATTGGCCCACGACCACGGCAAACCGGCCCCATCGGGCGGGACGCTGATCGACCTCAAGCTGTCGCAGCATGAATTCGCCTGTTTGATCGGCTCAACGCGGGAGACGACGAGTCTCTTCCTGAACGAATTCAAGCGGGACGGCCTGATCGATCTGGTCCATCGCAGGATTGTCGTGCTCGACCCCCACAGCCTTGAAGCACGAGGCGTCTGAAATCCCCCTGTATAGCTTATCAAGAGCGCTTCTCTCCGCTGTCCCACTTGTTCTCCTCACCCTGCGTCCCAACCCTCACACAATCATCCTGCAACCGTAAGCCTGCTTACAGAATACCGCCCCCTGCCGCCTTATATTGTCTGACGTCTGAAGAGAGGTTTGACCGAACCAGGAGTGCCCGTGGGGCCGTCGTGCCTGAGCTGGAAGGAGGTGGTCATGCTCTACCTGGACGTGTTCATCACGCACGGATGTCCGTCGGAGGATGAAGCACGACGGCTGGCGGAATCCGTCTCGCGCACGTTCACCAACGTGACGGTCGCTGTGCGGAACTTCCTGGACGATGAGGCACGCGCCGCAGCGTTCGGTGTGTTTGTCGTCCCGGCGTTTGTGCTCGATGGTCAGATCATCGGGATGGGGCCGATCAACCCACGTCAGTTGTATGGGGCTATTCTACGGCGGGGTGGAATACTGGCTTCACAGAATGGTCAGACTGGCCAGATGGAACCGGATCAGGAAAGGTCATCCTCTCACGAGACACTGTAACCATCCATTTTCTCGCGGAGTCTTCATCCACATCACCCATCACAGAGGAAAGGAGTCATCCATGCGTCACATTCTCATCTGCTCGTTCATGAGTCTCTTCATGCTCGTGAGCATAGCCGCTGTCGCTGCTCATGCCCAGGAGAAGATGGGCAAGAGCACCACGGTGGAAGGGGAATTGATCGACCTGCGCTGCTTCAGTGCACAGGGATCTCGCGGAGAAAAACACCAGATGTGCGCGGTGGCCTGTGCCAAGGTCGGCGATCCGGTCGGGATCGTGGACGCGAAGGGTAAAGTCTACACGCTGGGATCACAAACAGGTGGGTACGTCGATCACATGGCCAAGACGGCGCGGGTCACCGGGATGGTGTCCGGGAACGTGATCATCCCGATGAAAGTGGAGGTGAAAGAGGGGAACAGTTGGAAGACGATTACATTGCCCAAAGAGATGATGTAATCGTCCTAAGCAGAAAGGCTGGATAAAAGAAAACAGGGGACCTTGAACGATGACGGGTCCCCGTTTTCTTTGGGTAGGTGCTGCATCATGAGTCTCTTGTCATTCCCGCGAAAGCGGGAATCTATCCTACGCCGGCATCCCCCACTTCTTCGCCGCCAGCGGCTTGACGGCCGGGTTGACCAGCCCGTCCGCCGGCCAGCGCCCGCTCAGGATCGTGACGAGCTGCTGCGCCAGCTTCTTGCGCCGCTCAACGCTCCCCCGGTCGGACGCCGACGCCATGTGCGGGGTGAGGACGACGCGGTCCATCTTCAAGAGGGGATTGTCCGGCACGGGCGGCTCCTGCTCCAGGACGTCCAGTCCAGCCCCGGCGATCCATCCTTCTTGCAGCGCCCGGATGAGCGCCGCTTCCTCTACCACTTTGCCCCGGCCGGTGTTGATGAAGTACGCCGATGGCTTCATCCGGCGAAAGTCCTCCTCCCCGATGAGATGATAGGTTCCCTTCGTGAGAGGAAGATGGCAGGACACAAAGTCTGATTCCCGGAACAGCGCCTCCTTGTCAACCATCCGAACGCCGTACCCGTCCGCCACTTCCTGACCGACGTACGGGTCGTACGCGAGCATCTGGAACTCAAACCCGGCCGCCATCTTCGCCATCGCGCGGGGGATATTCCCGAACGAGACGAACCCTAACGTCTGGCCGTAGAGATGCTGGATCGGGCCGAGCGAGGGACGGGGGTTGAGTCCCTTCATCCCGTTGTTGATCGGGACGAGATGGCGCGCTAACGCTAAGAGGAACATCATCGCGTGCGCCGCGACTTCCCGCTCGAAGACGCCGACGAGGTTGAACACGATAATCC
>JACQVL010000011.1 GCA_016209865.1 Candidatus Latescibacterota bacterium
GGCTTGAGGTCGCGGTGGGTGATCCCATGCTCATGGGCATGGGCTAAGGCATCGGAGAGGGGGAGGAACCAGGCGAAGAACTGCGCCAGGGGCAGGCCGGTCGGGGGGATGAGTTGGGCGAGGGGTTGCCCATCCACGTACTCCATCGTGATGAACAAGAGGCCGTCGGCCTCGTCGATGGAGTAGAGATGAGCGATGTTGGGATGGTTGAGCTGGGCGGCGGCTTCGGCCTCGGTGCGGAAGCGGCGAAGCCGGGCCGGGTCGCGGCGCAGGGCTTCGGGCAGGACTTTCAAGGCGACCTGCCGCTTCAGTCGCGTGTCCTCGGCCAGGTACACCTCGCCCATCCCACCCTGGCCGAGCAGCCGGAGGATGCGGTAGTGCAGAAGCATCGTCCCGGTCATGGCTCAGGTCCAAAGCTCTCGATGTGAAATTTGATGGCTGACTTCACGTCAGCGAGCGCCTCTTCATAAGTATCACCTTCGCCGACAACAACACCCTTCACACCCAGTGGGTAGGCCACATAACCATCAGGATGCTTTTCAACGATAATCTTAATCTGGCGCATACGTGATAGTTCCTCTCGAATATTATAGAACGATGAAAGTCAAAAACTCCGCAATGTGTAGAATACGTGAATCCTCATGAGAAGTCAATAAGAGACTCGAACAGACAAGCGAGCGACATGACCGTCCCTACCGCCCGATATACAGCTCACTCAGACGCGGCAGGATGGGGTAGCCGGACGGGCTCGTCTTGATGCCCCGGAGGAAGGGCTTGCGGAGTTCGAGGGAGACGTCGTGGTAGATGAACAGACCGCCCACATCGTCGGCTAAGATTTTTTGCGCCTCTTCGTACATCCCCATCCGTCTGGCCGGGTCGAGCTCGCGGGCGGCCTGCTCGACGAACGTGTCGAACCGGGCGTTCTTCCACGGATGCCGGCCATGGCCGGGAGGCTGGGAGTGCCACAGCGAGCCGAGCATGCTGTGCGGGTCGGGATAGTCGGAGGTGAACGGGACGAGTCCCAGCGGGATGGTGTGCTGGTACATGTTGTCCATGAACGTCTTCTCTTCCTGGTTCCGGATCGTCACGTCGATGCCCAGGACGGATTTCCACATCGCCTGGATGGCTTCCGCCACCGCCCGGACGCTGGCGGCGGATTCCCGCACCCACAGCTCCTTCTTCGGAAACCCTTTCCCACCCGGATAGCCCGCCTCAGCGAACAGCTTCTTCGCTAACGCCGGGTTGTACCCTTGCAGCGCTTTGTACTTATCCCCCAGATAGCCCGGATAGTCGTGCGGGAGCATCATGTACGCGGGCGTCCCCGCGCCACGCAGGACGGTCTTGATGATCGCGTCCCGGTCGATCGCGTGAGCCAGGCCGCGGCGGACGCGCACGTCGGTGAACGGCGGCTTCGTCGTCTGGACGACGATGTACCGGGTGCGCGGGATGGGCACTTTGACGAGCTGGGCGCGCAGAACAGGGTCTTTTTCCACGCGGGCGAGCTCGATCGAATCGACGTTGTACAGGTCGATCTCGTTGTTCTCGTAAGCGAGCAGGCCGACTTTCGCCCCGACCGGCTGGAGCACCCAGATGATCTTCTCTAAGGAGCCCTTGTTCGGCCCGTTGTACATCGGGTCGAGGGTCAGGATGATCCGGTCGCCGGGAATCCACCGCTCTAACTTGTACGTCGCGTTGGAGACGCACTTGCCCGTCTCCGTCCACCGCTGGCCGTACTTCTCGATCTGCCAGCGCGGGACCGGCGGCGTCCCGCCGTACGCGGCGATGTACGGGAAGTACGGACACGGGTTGGCCGTCTCGACGACGAACGTCAGGTCATCCGCCGCGCGGATTTTCACGGTGTTCGGGTCTTTTGAGAGTCCAGTATTGAACTCCTTCGCCCCTTTGATGTCGTAGTAGAAGAACGCATACGGGTTGGCTTCTTTCGGGTCGAGCGCCCGGCGCCAGGAGTAGACGAAGTCGTGCGCGGTCGCCGGCCGGCCGTCGCTCCACTTCCCGCCCTTGCGCAGATGGAACGTCCAGACGCGGCCGTCCTTCGACCGGTCGTACCGGTCCGCCACGCCGGGGAGGATCTGGTTGGTCAACGGGTCGACGACGAGGAGCGGCTCGAAGATGAACCCGCCCGGCGACCCGTACATCCGGACGTTCACGTCGAGCGTCTGCGGTTCCGGGATGATGTACCGGAAGACCTGCTTCGACAGCGGCGCAGCGTCGGACGGGAGGCGTTTCCCGATGGCGTTGACGAGTTGAGCGGAGGTGGGAGGAATTGAGACGGCAAAAGAGGCGGCGAGCAAATAGAGACGAATCAGACGCATGGGAGGCTCCCCTACTCCCGCCTGCGGGCCAGTGCCTCGATCCCGCCGACCATCCCGCTGCCGAAGAGCAGGCCCTCCAAGGCGCCCAGGGCGATCTGCGTCGTCCGGCCAAAATAGACCTCCCCGAAGAACGCGGCCAGCGGGTCCATCCTGATCTGGGAGTCGGCAAACGAGCGGGCCACGATCTCCAGGCTGCTGCTGAACAGGTTGCCGCCGATAATCGTCAGCACAATCCCGGCGCACATCGCCCCGACGGCCGCCCCGATGATATGCCGCCAGGACCGGCCGCGAGTCATCAACCCCCCGGTCACCACCACCCCGAGCGAGATGCCCGCCCCGATGACCATCCCTTCAAACGCCCCGGTGATCGTTGTGAGGTTCTGGCCGAAGAGGGTCTTGAGCGTATCCACCCCTAACAGTTTGATGCTTCCCCCGATGGCCGCCCCGCCCGCCGCCCCGCCGAGAACCGCCCACCACCGGCTGTGCCGGTAGGTGATGTGTCCGACTGTCACCATGCCGAAACTGACCCCGCTCCCGCCGAGCGCCCCGATGAAGGTGCCCAGGCAGCTCAGCACGAAGATAAGGGAGGTCGCCTCGAACGTGCCGGTGTGCCGGGCGACCGTGAGGCCGCCGCCGAGCAGCAGCCCGCCCATCAGGCCGGAGGCCGCCCCGCCGAACATCCCGCCGACCCCCTGCCGGATGATGGCCGCCCCGTTCCGGCGCAGCCGCACCCACACCAGGCCGAGGACGACCAGGAGGCCGACCGGAAGCGGGAGGTGGGGCAGGCTGATCAGCCGTTTCTCGTAATCCCGGATGATAGCCAGGCTGATCGCACGGCGGATGCGCCCGACGTGTTCGCCGTTCGTCCCTTCGTCTAAGACGGTGTCGACCGCCGTCCCGAACCAGTCCGCTAAGGCGATACTGGCCGCTTTCCTGACGCCTAAATCGTCATCCCACAGCGACAGGTGGCGGAGGAGGACTCTGGTCTCGTCGTCGCGCACCAGCCGGCACGCTTCGACGGCACACAGTCGCACGTCCGGGTCGGGATGCCGGCTGGCCTCGGCGATCAGTCGAGGGGCTGAGGGGGCGAGCGGGACGAGCCACTCCGGGACTGGCTGGGCCCGGTTCAACAGGCTCATCGTCAGCAGGTCGGCTTCTTCCCCGGTCAGGCCAAGTTGTTCCCCGAACGGGACGAGCAGGTCTAAGGTGTCCGCGTCGATGATGAGCGCATGGGCACGGTAGTTTTCCAGCGCCCGTTCGACCACCTCCCGGGCCCGCTTCAGCTCATACGCCTCAGTCGTGAGCCAGCGAGACACCTCGGAAATCAGACACTCATGGGCTAACTCCAGCCACCCGTCCCCGTCCTGGCTCCGCCTGCGGACGACACGAGCCGCGACGAGCTCCTCGATCAGCTCCGGGAGCGGGGCTGAGCCGTTCGTGACGCGTGAGCTGAGGCGACCCTCCAGGTCGGACGCGCGCAGGATGAGTCGCTGTCCGTCCGCCGAGATGAGCGCGACGAGAATCTCCTGGACGGCCGCCAGGTCGGTGGCGTTGAACCGGCGCAAGACGCGCTCCAGGTACCCGGCGAGGATGTGTGAGGCCGTCCCGAGCCGGTCATACGCGGCCAGCGTCATCCCGCCCGCTGAATCTCGCGCGTCGTACAGGGTGTCGCAGACGATCTGCAGGTGAGGCGGATCGACCCCGTCCTGTTCACTCAGGTCATCCAGCAGGCGCTCAACGAGCGGCGTTTCGTAGTGGCACCCGACCGCACGGGCTGGCTCGATGATCGCGCGCGCCGCCTGTTCGCGGCTGAGGCGTCTGAGGCGGTACTCGTGGTGGAAGATGTCCGGGATGGCCGGCTTGAGCAGGCTCATCTCGGCGAGCAGGTCTTCGCGCAGGACGAACACGAACCGCACGGGCAGGGCGTCGTTCGAGACGCACGGCCCGATCGCCTCGATCAACCGGCGCTGGCTCTCCTCCGGGAGCAGGGTGAAGAATTCCTCAAACTGGTCGAGCAGGAAGATCACCGACCGGGCCGGGGACGGACTCGTCACCCGTTCCACCCATTCCTTCAGGTCCGGAGGCGTCTGCTGAGCCAGCTCTCCCCCTGAGGAGTCCTCTTCCGACCCCTGACCCCTGACCCCTGACTCCTGCTCCAACGCATTCATCATTTGATGGAGTGGGTCGATGAAGCTGCGGATGACGAACACGAAGTGACCGTCGGCGGTCAGGCGCGGCATCAGCCCGGCGCGCAGGATGGAGCTCTTGCCTACACCGGAGCGGCCGTGCAGGATGAGCGACCGGTGGGCCAGGATGTTCGAGCAGATCAGGTCGATCTCCGGCTCCCGCCCGAAGAAGA
Organism: Candidatus Latescibacterota bacterium; assembly: GCA_016209865.1. Taxonomy (GTDB): domain Bacteria; phylum JAAXHH01; class JAAXHH01; order JAAXHH01; family JACQVL01; genus JACQVL01. The sequence continues at coordinate 4,693 of JACQVL010000011.1, forward strand.
AGGGCACGTCCTGTTCAGTATAGTAATCGAGGAATTTATAGGGGCGGATGGCGGTGCTGCTCTGCGAGAAGTCGGAAGAAAGGGGAACGGTCTCCGCCGTGGACTGGGTCGCCTGGCCGATGAAGAGATACCCATGCTTGGGGATGGTTTTGATGTAGCGCGGGTTGGCGACGTCGTCGCCGAGTTGCTTGCGGATCGCTTTGATGCACTGGGTGAGCGCCGCGTCTGTCACGAAGACGCTATCCCAGATCTCCTCGAAAATCCGCCGCTTCTCGACCAGTTGACCCCGGTGGCTGATGAGCAACACCAGGACGTCGAAATACTTCGAGTTCAGCGGAAGCAGCCGGTTCTTGTGCCAGAGTTGCCGGTTGCGGACGTCGAGAGAGAAGTCATCGAACCGATAGCCGGTGACCTGCGTCTTGGTTGCGCTCATACCGCGGATCGTCTCACGATCGGTGATTTCTCACGATTTTCTCACGGAAGGCTCATGTTTCTTGGGAAGCAGTCGAGTAAATTTACCCTACATCCACCCGGCTCTGGTCGCCGATGATGAACCGGTGGGTGCGCGGCTTGCCGTTCGCCCGGATAATCTCCGACTCGTTCCCCAGGATGCTGCTCTCGATGCGGATGGCGACGTCGAGAATCTTCGCCCGCTGCATCACAATACTATACTCAACCTCGCTGTTCCGGATGTGACAGTCATCATGGATGGAAGTGAACGGGCCGATGTAGCTGTTCTCGATGACCGTCCCCGCGCCGATGATGGCCGGGCCCCGGATGTTGCTGTTGATGATGCGCGCCCCCCGTTCGATGATCACCCGCCCGGCGATCGTGGAGTCCTCGTCCACCTCCCCCTCGACGCGGGGGGCGAGGTTCTCTAAGACGAGTCGGTTGGCGGCTAACAGGTCGGGGGATTTCCCGGTATCCATCCACCAGCCGGTGATTTCCGAGTAGGTCACCTTGTAGTCGTGGTCGAGCAGGTACTGGTGCGCGTCGGAGATCTCCAGTTCCCCTCGGGCACTCGGGACGAGCTGGTTGACCGCCTCGAAGATGCAGTTCGTGTAGAAATACAGGCCGGCGACCGCATACGGACTCTTGGGATGGGCGGGTTTCTCCTCGACGCGCACGATCCGGCCGTCCCGGAGTTCGGGGACGCCGAACTGCCTGGGGTTCTTCACGCGCGCGACGGTGAGGTGGCAGTGGGATTCGAGCCGCGTGAACTCGTCGATGAACCGTTGGATGCCGCCCACGACCATGTTATCGCCGAGGTAGAACACGAACGGGTCAGACCCGATGAACGGCTGGGCGATCTTGACGACATGGGCGACCCCCAGCGGACCTTCCTGCTCGATGTACGCCACCCGCAGGCCCCACGCGCGGCCGTCCCCGACCGCGTTCGGGACCTCGGTGTCGCCCTGGTTGATGACGATCCCGACGTCGGTAATCCCTGCATCACGGATAGCTTCGATCGCGTAGAAGAGGATGGGTTTATTGGCGACCGGGATCAACTGTTTGTTCTGCGTATGGGTGATCGGCCGGAGCCGTGTCCCACGGCCGCCGCTGGCGATTAAAGCTTTCATAGAGAGACTCCAGAAGGGAGAGAGTAAATGCTACAATAAGTGACGAGTGACCAGTGACGAGTAAAGGCAAGAGAAAATAGCGATGTCATTCCCGCGAAAGCGGGAATCCATTTTGTTTTACTTGTCACTGGTCACTCGTCACTTGTCACTGTTTTTTTCAACCCACCAGAATGTAACACGATGACGCCGGGTTGTAAAGAACAGTTTGACAAAATGTGGCGGTTTGTGTATAATGGGCGGCATTGTCAACGGGATCCCTTGCTGACAATGCCGGAGACAGGCTGAGCGCGCGCGAATCGTGACAGCCAGACGATGGAGATGATCCAGTGCCCGAACAGATGACGGCCGCCGTGTTGTACGGACAACACGATGTTCGAATTGAACAGATTGACATCCCTCAGATCGGTCCTCACGATGTCTTGCTCCGGATCAAAGTCGCGCTCACCTGCGGGACGGACGTGAAGGTGTTCCAGCGCGGATACCACGCCAAGATGATCGTCCCGCCCGCCATCTTCGGCCATGAAGTGGCGGGCGAGGTCGAGGCAGTCGGCCGTCAGGTTCGCGGGTTTGAACCCGGCATGCGAGTCGTCTCCGCCAACTCCGCCCCGTGCGGCACCTGCTTCTACTGTCAGCGCCATCAGGAAAACCTGTGTGAGAACCTGTTGTTCATCAATGGCGCGTACGCCGAGTTTCTCCGCATCCCCGGCCAGGTCGTCGCCCGGAACCTCCTGTCCATCCCCGACCATGTGTCCTTCCGGGATGCGGCGCTCGTCGAGCCGTTAGCCTGCGTGCTGCACGGGCTCGAAGAGACCGGGGTGCAGCGGACGGATACGGTCGCCGTCGTCGGGACGGGACCGATCGGGCTGATGTTCATCCGGATGGCGAAGCTGCGAGGGGCGACCGTCATCGCGGTCGGGAAGCGGGCCGAGCGCCTCAAAGCCAGCCGGCGCATGGGCGCGGATGAGGTCATCGACGCGGCGGCCGTCCCGGATGTCGTGGCGGCCGTCCGGGCGGCCACGGACGAGGGACGGGGCGCGGACCGGGTGATCGAGGCGGTCGGCCGGCCGCCGGTCTGGGAGCAGGCGATCCAGATGGCCCGGCCGGGGGGAACGGTGAACCTGTTCGGCGGATGCCCGCCGCAGACGAACATTCAGGTGGATGCCGGACTCCTCCATTACTCCGAGCTGACGATCAAAGGCACGTTCCATCATACCCCGCGCTTCATCAAGCTGGCCCTCCGGCTGATCGCGGACGGGGTCATTCAATCAGACGCCCTCATCACCGGGGAAGCCCCGCTGAGCCAGCTCCCGCAAATCCTGGAGCGGATGCTGGGCAAGAACGGGGTGATGAAGACGGCGATCGTGCCGTAGGGCAGAGCAGTGACGAGTGAC
>JACQVL010000158.1 GCA_016209865.1 Candidatus Latescibacterota bacterium
CCCAACGTCCCGTCCCATCTGCTCCGAGGGATGGCGAAGTGGGCGGGGGTTCACATCTTCAGCGAGTCCGACGATGTGTTGAGCGCCTCGCATGACTGGGTGAGCCTGCACACCGTCAAGCCCGGCCCGAAGCGCCTCGTCCTCCCGCGTCGCGCTGCGCAGGTATGGGACGCGTTCTCCAACCGGCTGGTCGGGACCGACCTGGCGGAGATTCAGGAGACGTTCGACGCGCCTGAGACACGGCTGTACTACTACGGGACGGCCCCGTGGCCGTGGGGGTGAGAGTAGACACACCCATTTTCACCACAAAGGCACGAAGAGCACAAAGTGCTTCACAAATCAAAATGCTGTTCTTTGTGTCCTTTGTGCCTTTGTGGTGAATCATGCTGTCTATGCGCAAAATCATCCACATCGACATGGACGCGTTCTATACGTCCGTCGAGGCCCTGGATAACCCTGACCTCCGGGGCAAGCCGGTCATCGTTGGGGGCGACCCGGACAAGCGAGGCGTCGTCTCGTCCGCGTCCTACGAGGCCCGTGCGTTCGGAGTTCGGTCCGCGATGCCGATGTGGCGGGCAGTCCGGCTCTGCCCGGCCGGTGTGGTCATCCGGCCGCGGATGCACCGGTATCAGGAGGTCGCAGAGCAGTTGTGGGCGATCCACCAGACGTACACCGACCTGGTCGAACCCATCGCCCTGGATGAGTGTTATCTGGACGTCACGGTGAACAAAAAGGGACTGCCGTCCGCGACGACGGTCGCCCAGGCGATCAAGGCGGAGATCCGGGAGAAGACCGGGCTGACGGCCTCCGCCGGAGTGGCGCCGAACAAATTCTTAGCGAAGATCGCTTCCGACTTGAAGAAACCGGACGGCCTGGTGGTCATCAAACCCCACGAGGTCGCCGAGTTCCTGAAGACGTTGCCGGTCGGCAAGCTCTGGGGCGTCGGGCCGGTCACGGAACGGAAGTTGGACGCACTGGGGGTGAGAACGATCGAAGCGCTGGGGGGTGTGCCTCCTGAACGTCTCGTCGAGTTATTCGGCAAGTTTGGACTCACGATGCACCGGCTCGCTCAGGGCGAGGACGACCGCCCGGTCGTCCCCGATCGGGAGCCGAAGCAACTGAGCGCGGAAGTGACGTTCGAGCGGGACACCGCGGACCTGGACGTGCTCCGGGACGAACTCGCCCGGCAGGCGGGGATCGTCATCCGGCGGCTCACGGCACAGGGGAAACAGGGACGGACGGTGACGCTCAAACTCCGGTACGACGACTTCATAGGGATTACCCGGAGCCATACTCGGCCGGCCCCTGTCACGACCGTGGATGAGATCGTTCATGAGGCGGTCGCCCTCCTGGAGAAGACAGAGATCGGCCGCCGGCGTGTCCGTCTGATCGGGGTGGGAGTGTCCAACTTTGATCACGCCCCGGCGGCGCAACAGGCCTCTCTCTTCCCGGAGTAGAGGCGCGATTTCTCGCGCCCTGGGGAAAGGATGATGGAGACCTGGCTCGCCGCTCATCCAGCGGCAGCATCCCTCCAGGCGTTCGCGCCGCAGGCGTCCCTGGACCAGCGTCTGGCGGTCTGTCTGCTCGACACCATCGACGTGACCGTCCGGCAGTCGCCGGCATGGTCTGCCCATCGCCGATGGCTGGCCTCCGTCCCCGGCCTCACAGAGGCGCTTGCGGCCCGCGCCTCGTGGCGGAATCATCCGGCACGGAACCGCGTCGAAGCCGTGGCGCGAACTCTTGAAGCGGTCGGCGTTAAGGAGACGAATCGGATCGACCACCAGACATTCGTGATCGCCGTCGAATGGCTCTGGCGACGGTGGCGGGCGCGTGGCCAACGGTTTCCGTTTCGGTCGAAGCCGTTCTTCCCGGAACGCGGCGCGGAACGGTTTGCCGTCCCGGCCTACCGTGACGACTCGCTCACCCCTCAGGAGATGCGAACGGCCATCGGGTTCGGGCTTGGCCGGGACGGCGCGGCGTTCCTCCTCCACGCGCTCGAGCGGGCGCTCCGGCGGCGCGTCGACATAGACGACCTCTCCGATGTCATGCTCCTTCCCAAAGCCGAGGGGAAATTTACCGGCGTCTTCAGACTGACAGTCGAATTCAGAGACGGTCGTCTCGCCGCAGACCTGGCCGTCCATGCGGCCAAGAACGAACCTGCATCCGACGTCCTGGCGGATGAGTACCGGGCACTCGCGCAGTGTCACATGGACGCTCCCGGCTGCGCCCCGGAGCCGTACCTGTTTGGCTACACGAGCGTGCAGCGCGGGGAGCAGACGAGGCGGATCGGTTTCCTCCTCGAAGAATGGCTCGACGGGTACGACGAACTGCACATCCGGCCGGATGAGAACGGCGACCGGTTCATCATTTGGCACGCCACGGACGCGCACGAGAAGCTGACCGATGAGGAGTCCGACCGCGTTCGGGAGGAAATCGCCCGGCTGCTGACGCGGGGGTCGGACCTGGAACACGGACGGACGATTGTAACCGAGTTGACGTGGGTGAACGGGGGGGATTTCGCCTGTCGCCGGATGGACGGCCGCCTTGAGGTTCGGATGACCGCCCTCCGCCGGATCGATGAAGGGATCGATGTGCCGACCTTCCTCCACCGGTTGCTCAATCTGCACGCGGTCGACGCGGAATCCTCCCCCGGTCAGCCGGTCCGCGTCCCGGTCCTGTCCCCTGCGTGCGCCTTCCGTGGGCTGCGGCGCGGCCTGGTCGAACGGTATGGCCGGACGCGCGGCAGGCGGCTCGCGCGGGAATGGCTGACCGCGTTGGCGGGGACAGGTTTCGTGGGAATGACACCATAATTGTCTTTTTCTCGTCACTTGTCACTCATCCCTGATTTATACCGACCACCGACCACCGTCTTTCAGGAGGCCCAACATGCCCGATTTATCGCTCTTTTCACTCGAAGGCAAGGTGATGATCGTGACCGGCGCGGGACGCGGGATCGGCAAATCGATCGCCCTCGTCAGCGCGCGAGCCGGGGCGGACCTCGTCATCGGCAGCCGGACGATGTCCGAGTTAGAGGAGGTCGCCCGCACCGTGCGGGACATCGGACGGCGGTGCGAGTGCTTCACTGTGGACGTGTCGAACGTCGTCTCCATCCGGGACTTCGTCGCGCAGACCCTGACGGTCGTCGACGGGATCGATATCCTCGTCAACAACGCCGGGTACAACAAGATCAAGCCGGCGCTGGAGGTGACCGAAGAGGAGTACGACTACATCGTCGACGTGAACCTGAAGAACGTGTTCTTCTTCAGCCAGGCGGTCGCCCAGCACATGATCGAGCGCGGCAAGGGCGGGCGGATCATCAACATCTCCTCCCAGGTCGGGGTCGTCGGCGGGCCGCTCCGGGCGGTGTATAGCGGGGCGAAGGCGGGGGTGTGCAACCTGACCCGGTCGCTCGCGGCGGAGTGGGCGCCCCACAACATCACCGTCAACGCCGTCGCGCCGACGATGACGCGCACCCCGTTAGCCGAGCAGGCGATGCAGAATGAAGGCTTCCGGGTGCAGGTGAAGAAAATCTTGATGGGCCGGCTGGCCGAACCGGACGAGATCGCCGGGGCGGTCATCTACCTGGCCGCGCCCGCGGGCGCGATGGTCACCGGCCATACGCTGGTGGTGGATGGCGGGTATACGATTGTGTGAAGAGCAGTGACGAGTGACCAGTGACGCGTGACGAGCAAACCTGTTTCCCAAAGGATCCTCCCATGAAAATCACCCATGTCGAAGTCACTACCCTCAACAACCTTTTCGTCAACGACCGCATCCGGCGGGCGATGCAGCGGGCCAACACACATGGAGAGCGACTGCATGTCTACCGGGTCGAGACAGACAACGGCCTCGCCGGGTACGGGGACTCGCAGGATCGGCGGACGGATTTCTCCTGGATGATCGGGAAGAGTCCGGTCGGACTCCTGACCGACCCTCGCCTGAACGTCGGCCTCCAGATCGCGCTGTACGACGTGGTCGGGAAGGCCGAAGGGGTTCCCGTCTACCAGTTACTCGGCCCGAAGGTGCGGGATTGGTGCCCGATCGCCTGGTGGGCGATCGACATGTCCCCGGAGGAGTGGGCGGAAGAGGCGAAGCACGCGGTCGGCCTCGGCTACGCGTCGTTCAAGCTGAAGGCGCGGCCGTGGTGGGACATCGTCGAGCAGGTCGAGGCGATCACGCAGGTCGTCCCGTCCCATTTCAAGCTGGACGTGGATTTCAACTCGTTCCTGTTGAACGCGGGGAACGCCGTCCCGAAGCTGCGACAGCTCGATCAGTATGAGACGGTGGCGATCTACGAATCCCCCATCCCGCAGGAGGACATCGAAGGTTACAAGCATCTCCGCGACCGGATCGCCCATCCGATCAGTCTTCATTTTGGCTCACCGCCCATCATGACAACCCTGCGCGAAGAGGTGTGCGACGGGTTCGTCATCGGCGGGACGGCGGGGATGATCGCCCAGCAGGCCGGGATCGCGGCGGCGGCGAATAAATCGTTCTGGCTGCAGATGGTCGGGGGCGGACTGATGACCGCGTTCACCGTCCACCTGGGCGCGGTGCATACCCATGCCCGGTGGCCGGCCATCACCTGTCACGAGCTGTGGGACGACTTGCTCGTCGAGCGGCTCGACGTGAAGGACGGGTACATCCGCGTCCCCGAAGCGCCAGGCCTCGGCGTGCAGGTCGATGACGCGGCGATCGAGCGGTACCGTATCGACCCTGAGGCTCCAAGTCCCAAAGAGGAATATCTCAGGCAGCGTCACGTGCTGCGGATCAGGTGGAAAGGAACGAACGGCCGGCCGGGACGAAGTTGGGCGTTCCTGACGGAAACGGACTACCAGCGGTCGTTCTACGCCGGGAACATGCCGCTGTTCGTGCCGGGCGTCCGGCTTGAGGTGATCGAGGACGACAAGAGCGCCGCGTTCAACCACCTGTACGAGCGGGTGCAGCAGGGGATCGTGAGGGAGTGAGGAATCGCAGGAGGGAGACGATGCACAACGAATTTCCCGCCATTCAGAAATGGATCCCATAGCATGATTACACCAATGGAAGAGTATTGTTTTGACTTGCGCGGTTACACGGTCATCCCCCAGGCGCTGGATAATGACCATGTCGCGTCGATCAATGCCTGGATCGATGCCTTGCCGCCGTTGAAAATCGACCAATGGTTCGGCAATGTCTATGTCCAATCATACGGCGGTATCGACGGCATCAACCTGCAAGATGTGATTGAGGCGGGTGAAATCTTTGAGCGTTTGATCGATCATCCCGCCTGGATCGATCGAGTGCGCCATTATCTTGGGCCGAGCACAAAACCGTACATCTATGAAATTTTTATCAATGTGCGCGAGTCAGGCGGCTACATTGGGGTGCATTCTGGCGGGCACAATGTGGATCATTACCAACGCAGCGGACGGCGAAATGGCCAGTGGGTCTGTCCGATGCTCTCGCTGCTGGCGTCCTTGACCGATGTGGGACCAGGAGATGGCGCCACAGTCGTCATTCCTGGCAGCCACAAGTCAGACTTTCCGCATCCCATGCAAGATAGAAGGGGGGGGATTAGCATCGGTTCGGGCGAACAACTCGAAGGCGCGGTCGAAATCTACCTGAAGGCGGGCGATGCCGTGCTCTTTAACGATGCGCTGTGTCACGGCTCTGCCCAACGCCTTAACCCTGGTCAGCGGCGGATGATCACCATCCGCTATGTGCCGGCTCTGCACGCCCACCGTTTTGGCTATGAACCGTCAGCAGAATTGGTTGCGCAGTTGACCCCGGAACGATTGGCCATTGTGCAGCCCATCAAGCCACGTCGGCGACCGAATGGGTGAACGCGGCTTAGTCGTATCAGCATTCTTCCCTGATTTCCCCATGCTCTACCTGGTCGCCACACCCATCGGGAATTTGAATGACATCACGCTCCGCGCCCTTGAGGTGCTGAGGACGGTCGATGTCATCGCGAGCGAGGACACCCGGAAGACGGGGCTGCTGTTGAAGCACTTTGAGATCAAGAAGCCCCTGATCTCCTTCCATGAGCACAACGAACAGCAGGCGGGCGAGCGGCTCATCGCCCTGCTCCAACAGGGACAATCAGTCGCCCTCGTCACGAACGCGGGGACGCCGGGCATTGCCGACCCCGGCTTCACACTCGTCCGCCGCGCTCTGGCCACGCACGTCGAGGTGACGATGCTGCCCGGGCCCACCGCGCTTGTCATGGCGCTCGTCCTCTCCGGCCTGCCCGTGCACAGCTTTACGTTCCGGGGCTTTCCTCCTCGCAAGCCGGGCCCACGGCGACGCTTCCTGGAAATCGATCAGCATTCTCCCCACACGCTGATCTTCTATGAGAGTCCCTACCGACTCGACGCGTTCCTCAGCGACGCCCTGGCCGTCTTCGGGGATCGGCAGGCCGCTCTGGCGAACGACCTGACGAAGCGGTTCGAGACGGTGCTGCGCGGGACGCTGTCAGACCTGAGAGAGGCTGTCGCCCGTTCGAAGCCGCTTGGAGAGTATGTCATCGTGATCGCGGGAGCGGGGGATGCCGCCTAAACGGTTGTCGCTCATCCACGGGGAGGTGCGTCTTCCGGCGTTCATGCCAGACGCGACATCCGGGATGGTTCATGCGGTGGATGCGTCCGACCTGGAGCACGCGGGGGTGGAGGCCCTGGTCATGAACGTGTTCCATCTGATGCAGAAGCCGGGGTCTTCCACGATTCAGGCGCTGGGCGGGTTGCACGCAATGACGGCCTGGCCGCGCCCGATCATCACGGATTCCGGGGGGTTCCAGGTGTATTCGCTCATCCGGCAGAACCCCAAACTGGGCGGCCTGAGCGACCAGGGGGTGCGTTTTCAGCCGGAACACGCGGGGCGACGATTCCTCCTGACCCCGGAAAAGAGCGTGCAGCTCCAGGTTGCGTACGGAGCGGATGTGGTGATGTGCCTGGATGATTGCACTCACGTGGACGATCCGTTCGCCGAACAACGCGTCTCGGTCGAACGCACGATCCGATGGGCCAGACGCTGCAAAGCGGAGTTTGAACGGCAGGGAGCACAACGGGGATGGACGGAGGGACGCCGTCCTCTGGTGTTTGGGGTCGTGCAAGGCGGGGGAGACAAGGCGCTCCGGGGGGATTGTGCCGCCACGCTCCTGGAGATCGGGTTTGACGGGTTCGGGTATGGCGGATGGCCGCTCAATAACCGGGGAGAGTTGTTGGATGAGATGCTCGCCGTGACGCGCTCGTTCATCCCCCCGGCGTTCCCGATGCATGCCCTGGGCGTAGGCCATCCGGAGAACGTGCTGGCGTGCGCCCGGCTGGGCTACGACCTGTTCGACAGCGCCCTCCCCACCCGGGACGCGCGGCATGGCCGTCTCTATGTCTACACATCCGACCCGACGAAACCCGATTTTCGTTTACAGGGCGAATGGTCTGCCTGTCTGTATATCCACGACAAGAAGCATATCAAGACGAAGACTCCCCTCTCGCCCGGCTGTGACTGTCACACCTGTTCGACGTACACGATCGGGTATTTACACCATCTTGCGAAGAGTGACGAGTCTCTCTTCTGCCGCCTGGCCACGATCCACAACGTCCGGTTCATGATGCGTCTGATAGGATTGATCGCGCAACACAGAACGATGAATGATGAACGATGAACGTAAAGACCTGGATCGCTTGGTGCAGGTTGTACTCGACAGTCCGAAGTATCGAGGCGTCAGCGAAGTAGTGGTCAGGCAGATCGGCCAGCGGGAACTGTCGGCGGGACGGAGTCTGAAACAGGCGATCAAGGCCACGAAGAACGTCCTGCACCAGATCACCGGCGCGTACCGGGACGTCGGCGGGCGGTACACGGAATGGAGCCACGCGCTCACGGCGGCGCAGACTGGGGGAATGGAGTGTTTCCGAGCCGCCTGTACCCGGATTCTCCGCAGCCATGCCTCGACCCGTGAACGCCTCAGCCTGCTGCCTGAGTTCTACACCAGGACGTTCGCCGCTCTCCCGCCGATCCGGTCGGTCCTCGACATCGCCTGCGGCCTCAACCCGTTGACCATCCCCTGGATGAACCTTGATCGAGAGGTGCGCTACGAGGCGTACGACATCGATACCGGCCTCGGCACGTTCCTCAGCCGATTCTTCCAGATCGCCGGAATCCGCGGGACCGCGCACGTGTGCGATGTCACCATCGCTCCACCCACCCAGCGAGCCGACCTCGCCCTTATCCTGAAAGCCCTGCCGACGCTCGAACACCTCCACAAGACCGCCGGCCTCTCCCTCCTCCGGTCGCTCAACGTCGACGCCATCCTGGTCTCCTTTCCCGTCCAGAGCCTCGGCGGAAGAGAGAAGGGGATGCGACACCATTACGCCACACGATGGCTCGCCAGTGTCCAGACCGAACCCTGGTCGGTCACGCGGTTCGATTTTGCGACGGAGCTGGTGTTCCTGGTCGAGAAGCGCGAGCCAGAATAGTTATGCACCACAAAGACACAAAGGACACAAAGAGAATAACCCAACTCTTGCTCTCCATTCTGTCATGCCCGCGAAAGCGGGAATCCAGTCATTGTGAGCCTTCTTTGTGTGCTTCGTGTCTTTGTGGTGAAGATTCCTCCTCCAGCATCTTCAACGCTTCCGCGTACTCGTCCGGGGTGTTCACGTTGAACAATGCCCGACGGTCGAACAACGGCGTGTCTTCCGGGCGGACGGGCCGGACGCGCACCCGGTCGAAAAACGACGCGATCTTCAACTGGCCGGCGTCCAGACTGGCGCTGATGGGGTCGAGACAGGATTTCGCATACACCGCGCACAGGGGTTCGTAGCCGTGCCCGGTCACCGGGACGACCACGTCATACCCGTCCGCGATGCCGACCAGGTACCGTAAGAATGCCGGGCGCACGAACGGCATATCGCAGGCGACGAACACCCCTCGCTCTGAGGTCATCGACAGGATGCCCGTGTAGAGGCCTCCGAGGGCCCCACAGTCCGGTCGCACATCCCCGACCATCCGGAGACCGAGGAACGCATACTCGTCCGGGGTATTCGTGACGAGCAGGAGGTCATCGGCGACCTCTCGCATCGCCCGGACTAACCGCTCGATCAGCCGTTCTCCACGAAATGCGCTCAGCGCTTTATTCGACCCGAATCGGCGGCTTCTGCCCCCGGCCAGGATCACGCCCGTCATCAGCCCCTCACTATCCCCTGGCCCCTTCCTCTCCCACGATGGGGAGAGGAAGGGGAATGGATGATGAATCATACCTTGCTCCCCTCTCCCCGCAGTGGGAGAGGGGCCGGGGGTGAGGGGTTCGACATGAACCAATCTCACCCAGTTTCAATCTTGACAGGTCAGGATGGTTGATATATATTATAGACGTGCTGTCGGTCATCCTCTACGGTATCCAGAATACGGATCATCCGGTCGTGGAGACAGACTACCTTCGATGTGGTTCTGGACGCACAAACTCAAGACTCTCCTTGCGCGTCAAGAGTACGACACCATCATCCAACTCTGCTTCGAACGGTTGCGGCACCAGCCGCCTGAATACTGGACCCTCCGGGCGCTGGGCCTGAGCCTGATGAGCGTCGGCAGGACGAGCGAAGCGTTCGAGTGGTTCACCCGGTGTCTCAAGCACTACCCGCGCAAGGTGGCAGTCCGCTATGACCTCGGCCTGATCTACATGCAACAAGAGTGCTACAGTCAGGCCCGCGATCATATGATGGCCGCGCTCGAAGGCGGGTACCGGAGCGAACCCCTCTTTCTCGACCTCGGCCGGGTGTACTATTACTTAGGAGAATTTGAGAAAGCGACGAACTGTTTCCGTGAGGTGATCCGGCGACGCCCGAAGCATGCGGACGCCTACCATTTCATCGGCCTGGTGTACAAGCGCCGGGCGATGTACGATGAAGCGATTCTCGCGTACAAGCAGGCGATCCGATGGGGCGGAGAGACGGTCGACAAGCGGACAAGCCTGGCGGAAATCTACAAGCGCCAAGAGAAATGGACGGATGCCATCGCGGAATACCGGCGGGTGCTTGAGCTCGACAGGACGAATTTTGCCGCCCACTACGCTCTGGGTTCGATTTACGAAATCCTCGGTGAAAACTCCCGCGCGATCGACGAATTCCTCAAAGCCTACCGGATCGATTCCGGGGATGAACGCACCCGGCAGAAGCTGGAACGGCTGTTAATCAGTTAATCCCTTCCTTGCCTTCTCACGGCATCATAATCTTGAACGGTACAGGAATAAAGCTCAGGATGAGGATGAGGAGTGCCGTCAGTCCGAGCATCTTTCGACTGAAGTCGAGCGGGGTCACATCATCGAGCGGCGGGGGATGGCGCAGGGTCATCCCCAGGACGATGATGAGCGCGCCCCACACATACCATCCCGTGTACGACAGGCCGAGATACGCTAAGAGCGCCAGGCAGGCGACGGCAAACCCCAGTCGAACCCGCTGGCTGACCGGCGAGCCTCCTAAGAAGGCATACAGAATGTGGCCGCCGTCGAGCTGGCCGACGGGGATCAGGTTCATCATCGTGACGAGAAACCCAAACCATCCCGCGAACGCGACGGGATGGATAAACACGTCGTACCCCTCCGGCAGCGGGCCTTTGATCAGGTACGTCAACAGCTTCAGAATCAGCGGTTCTCCCAGTGACACGTACGCGCTGCGCATCGTCCCGACGGGCATCACGCGGGAGAGACTCACCCCGATCGCGGTGATGGGGACGGCGATGAGGAACCCGGCGATCGGCCCGGCCGCGCCGATGTCCATCAACGCCCGACGGCTCGGATACGGGGAACGAGTCACGATCACCGCTCCGAACGTCCCAGGGTTAAGGTCAAGGATAAACAACGGGGACGGGATAAAGTACGGAAGAGAGGTGGTCACCCCATGCCGCCTGGACATCACGTAATGGCCCATCTCGTGAGCGGTGAGGATGGCCAGGATGGAGAACGAGAACGGAATCCCGGTCACCAGGAGCACCGGGTTCTTGATGAGCCGCTCCACACCGACGGACTGAATCGCCCCTGCCACGAGGGTCGTGAGCACGGTGGCGATGAAGAGCACGAGGTGCCGGCGACGCTTCTGCTTTGGTGGAGCGTAGATCGGTGTCGCATCCATCCAGCGTCCCCGTCCGTTGCCGTGGGGCAGTGGCCGCCAAGAAGAATCGCTCATAAAGGTGGTGTTCCTCCGCGTTTACAACCTGACTCCCAACGCGAACCGATGGGTAGTCCCCAGTCCTGCGTTGAACGGGACGAACGCGTAGTCCAGTCGATACCGCCGGAGCCGGACTCCAAGCCCGGCTGCCAGGCCCGCCTCATCCTGCCGGAGCTGATAGCCGAGCAGGACGGAGACCCGTTCCTGGTAGGTGTACGCTCCTCCGATACTCAGCCGCACCGGCTCGTCCCGCCGTTTACTCACGTCGGCGGTGACGAGCGCTCGCCGTTGGAGCAAGGGGGATGAAGGAACGTACCCGACGCCGATACGTACCTCGCGGGGCAGCGCAAACGATTCCTGGACGAATGTGATCCGCGGCCCGACGTTCCGGATGCTCCCGCCGACGATCATGCCTTCATACGGGGTCTTGTACTGGACCCCCAGGTCGAAGGCCACCCCGGATGCGGTCTCGAACAGGATCTTCTCGTACACCCCCTTCGCGGTGATGCCCATGCTGATTCGCTCACCGATCTGGCGTGCGTACGATCCCGTCAGGACCGCGTCGTACGTGCTGAACGTCGCTAACGGTTGTTCGGTGGGAATGTCCGTCCGGCGTTCCAGTCCGTCGACCGTCAGGAGGATGATCCCCAGGCCGGCGGCGGATGTTCCCGTACTGACGACCGCGCCGACGAATTCGTGCGTGATGCCCTGGAACCACTGGGTGTGGATGATGGTCAGGTCGGTCCCAGTCACCCCGGTCATCCCGGCCGGGTTCCAGTACAGCGCCGTGGCGTCGTTGGCCACCGCCGTGTAGGCCTCGCCCAGTCCCGCCGCTCGCGCCCCGACGCCCAGTTTTAAGAACGAGAGCCCCGTCCGGCCAGGACGAGCCTCGCTCTGGCCGGCCGTCGCGCACACCAGAGTACAGAGCAACAGGAACACGCTTCTCTTCATTAAAACCCAAACTCCCACTCGAACGCATGTGTCTCATGCAGTCCGATCCGGTCCATCAGAAAGACATAGTTGAACCGGATTCGCGTCGATTTCACGGCCGTGATGAACCCGGCGCCGGCCGCCCATTGTCCGTCGTTCAGTCCGGTCCGGGCGATGACTCCGCCCGGCAGGCCGACCTCCGCGCCCGCTCGAAACGCCGTCTCGCGCCGCTGGGCTTTCTCGACATCCGTCGCAATCAGGACGCGGTTCTGGAACGCCCGGTACGACGCGCCAACCGTGAGGGATCGAGGGAACGTCTCCCGCCGGCGGACGTTCTGATCGAACAACCCGGCCGTATTCCAGGTGATCCGTGTCCCGATGTCCCGGAACTGCAGTCCGAGCGACAGCGGCTCGACGGGCCGGACGAGTACGCCGATGTCTCCCCCGAACCCTTTGGCGGTCTGCCCGGCCAGCCGGTTGTACAGGAACTTCATGCTGAGACCCGCAGAGATTCGCCGGCTGAACTGCGGGCTGAACGAGAAGAACACCGCGTTCTCAGAATCCGTGAGCATCCCGGTCGGCTGGCCGTTCAGGTCGCGGCCGTCGATCCCGTCCACCCCCACGTTCACCCAGGCAAACCCGACCCCACCGCCCGGCTCTAACCCCTGAGTGTAGGCCAGGACGAACTGGCGCCGGTCGAGTCCCATCCTCCGGTACATCATCTCCGCCCAGTGGCGCTGGATGCGTGCGACCCCGGCCGGGTTCCAGTAGACCGCCGCCCCGTCGTCCGCCACCGCCGTGTACGCTCCGCCCAGACCGAGCGCCCGTGTGCCCAGACCCAGCCGCAGGAACGCGCCGCTCCCACCCCCATCCTGCCCACTCGCACGCTGCGGGCTGAATAACATGAAAATCCAGAACACAGTGACGAGTGACGAGTGACGAGTGACGAATAAAGATCGACAACCAGCCTCTCTGCCGGGTTCGCTTTTACTGACCCCTGACCCCTGACCCCTGCCTTTAATCCAGCACCACGATCTTCCCGTACGCATGCAGTCCAGTCCGTGTCTGAATACGGTACAGATACACCCCGTTGGCGACCCGTGCGCCGCGCCCGTTCTTCCCGTCCCAGGCCTCGACCTGTTCTCCCGGATCGCGCGGTTGCCCGTCGACGATCGTGGCGACGAGCTGATCCGCGACATCGTACACCGCGACCGTCACGTCCGTCGGAGCCGAGAGGCTGTACCGGATGCGGACGAAGTCGTGGCGGAGCGGGGAGAACGGGTTGGGGAAGGCGTACGTGGGGATCGTATCCGCTCGCGCGGGCGTTCCGAGCGTCGCCGTCGGGAACGACGTCCGGATGACGCGCCAGGTCGCCCCACCGTTCGTCGTCGTGCTCAGTCCGCTCTCCGCCGTCCCGGCCCAGACCGTATCCCCGATGGCGTGAACCGCGATCGTCTCCGTCTCGGCCAGTCCATCCCCTTTCCCGAACCGTGTCCAGGTCGCGCCCGCGTCGGTGGATTTCCACAGTCCGGTGAGGGTCGCCACCCAGACGGTCGAATCGGCGAACGTGAAATCGACCGCCTGGACGTCCTTGAACTCCGGAACCGGCGTCCAGGTGACCCCGTCGTTAAACGACCGAACCACCCCATACCGTTCCCCCGCACCGGCAGGCCAGGCGGCCGCCCAGACGATCCTTCTCCCTCCGAGTCGTTGAATCCCGAGCGTGTACACCCAGTTCCCGGTCAGCCCGTTGGCGACCGTCGAGACCGCCCAGGTGGCCCCGTCATCCTCGCTCCGGCCGATGCCCCCGGCCGTGCCCGCCCAGACTCGCGCGCTGTCGACGACGACTGAGAAGGTGAATTCCCCGTTCGTGAACGGGTTGGGGACGAACGATTCCCAGGTCACCCCCCCGTCCCGGCTCCGGATCAGCCCGCTGTCGAACCGTCCAAACGCATTCCAGCAGGCCGCCCAGACCGCATCCGGGGTGACGGCGAGATGCCAGACGGTATTCCCCAGCCCGAACCCGCGTGCGGGGGTCACTGTCGTCCACGTCCGCCCGCCGTCGCGCGTGACGCTGATCCCGTCGCTCACCTCCGACGTCCGCGCCGCGCTGTCATGGGCGGCCGCCACCCACACGTCACCCCGGCCGACCGCCAGCGCCGAGATACTGTTGCCCCCCAGGCCGTCCTTGACCGTGTAGGTCGTCCAATCCCCCGACTCGACGGCCCGACGCGGGAGCTTGCTCACCCCCGCGTCCGTTCCGGCCCACAGGAACAGACTGTCACTCGCCAGACTCCCGATGCCGTTTCCTAAGAGCGCCCGGACAGACGGGGCGAAACGCTCACGGGCATCGCTGACGCGAGGGAGGGTAAGGAGGAGACAGAGGATGATGCTCCGGATGACGCGGTCCATCGAGAGGGGATGAATGCGTGGATGCCTACGAGCCTGGAACGTTCGAACGTTGTAACGTTTCAACGTGTGAACGTTCCTTCACAAGGTATCGTTTGATCTTCCGGGTGGAGGTCTTCGGGAATTCTTCCTTCCGGATGTCGAAATCCCGAACCCGTTTGTAGTCGGCGAGGTTCGCGCACCGGGTCCGAATCTCGTTCTTCACGACCTCAGAGACGAATTCATCCGTCACCGCGCGTCCATGCTCGTGCGCGTCCTGCTCGAAATACTCGTAATCCGGGACGACGATCGCCCGTACCGTCTCCTCGCGGGTCTGCGGGTTGACATCCCCGACGACCACTGCTTCCGCGATGAACGGGCTCTGGACGAGCTCCGTCTCGATTTCTTCCGGGTAGATGTTCTTGCCCGCCTGGGTGACGATGACGTTCTTGAGCCGGCCCGCGATGTGCAGATGGCCCTCCGCATCGATCCAGCCCGAATCCCCCGTATACAGCCAGCCGTCCTGCAAGACTTCTACCGTGGCCTCCGGGTTCTTGTAATAGCCCTGCATCACGTTGTCCCCGCGCACGACGACTTCCCCGATCCCGGACGCATCCGGGTTGACGATCCTGACCTCCACGCCGGGGACGGGAGGGCCGATCGACCCCAGCCGGGCGTTCTCCAGACGGTTGACCGATACGACAGGGGACGCCTCCGTTAAGCCATACCCCTGGAGCAGCCGGATGCCGAGGCGCTCAAACCCCTGTCCGATCTCCACCGGCAGGGCTGCCGCGCCCGACACGAAGAACCGGATCGTCCCGAACCCGCCCTTCTCCCGGAGGCCGCGGAAGACCGCATGGCCGATCCGTTGCCCGAACACCCGCTCAACCGCAGTGACGAGTCCCATGCTGAGCCTGAACAACGTCCGGACGTGAGGGGGTTTGGTGCTGATCGCTTTCATCATCCCGATATACATCTTCTCGTACAGCAACGGGACGCCGAGCATGATCGTCGCCTTCGTCTCCCGCATCGTGTCGATGATGTCCCGCGACTTCAGACTCCCGACGTACGTGACCGTCGCCCCGCCGTACAACGGGGCCAGGAATCCGGCGGTACACTCGAACGTGTGATGGAGGGGCAGGACGGACAGGAAATTATCCCCGCGCGAGTACGAGATCGCCTGGCTGCACGAGATCACGTTCGACATGATATTGCGGTGGGAGAGCATGACTCCCTTCGGGTTGCCAGTCGTGCCGGACGTATAGATCAACGCTGCCAGGTCGTCGGGCGCGGGCGAAGCAGACGCGGATGGCCAGCGTCCATCCTCCGTCTGCGGTGTCGTCGCTATCTGGCCAGCCTCGTCGTCCAGCGAGAGCAGATGAGTGACGGCAGGCAGGGACGGAGCGATGCCCCGCACATCCTCCATGTAGGTGGTCGACACGACCGCCGCCGCCGCGCCTGAATCGTCCAGGATGCGCTGAATCTCGGTCGGTTTCAACAGCCGGTCGAGCGGAACCGCCGTCAGGCCGTGGCAGACGATTCCCAGGTAGGCGATGCTCCATTCCGGCCGGTTCTCCGAGAGCAACCCGATCCGATCACCGGGTTTCAGGCCGAGTGCGAGCAGACGCGCCCCGACGGCATCGACCCGTTCCGCGACCTCCCGGCCGGTGAATTCCCGGTACACCCCATCCTGTTTGATCCGAAAGGCAACCGCGTCCGCGTAGTCGGTGCGGAGCCGTTGGAGAATCGTGTTGATCGTGAGAGGGGACATACGGACTGTTTGCCTCACATCAACGGTTGACGATTATAGTGACGAGTGACAAGTGACAAGTGACGAGTGACGAGTAAAAAAACTGACGGGTTCTCGGTTGTGCAGGAATGCCTATTTTCTACTGGAATATCATGAAGAATCGGTATGACTTGTCACTCGTCACTTGTCACTGCCTTTCACACCCGATTCCGCGTGATCTCAGCGACCGCTTCGAGCAGCCGGTCGAGTTCCTCATACGTGTTGTGGATCGCACACGAGACGCGTGTGCCGTGGTACCCTCCCTCATGCAGGCCACGGGTAGCGATGCTGTACCGCTGCATCAACGCGCCCCCGATATCCCCGGAGGTCATCCCACCGATCCCGAACGAGACCATCGACGCGGAGAGCCGGCGGTTCATCGGGGTCAGGACGGCCACGCCGGGAATCCGGGCGAGCCGCGTTTTGAGGTACTCGGCCATCGTCGCCCCGCGCGCTTCGATCGCTTCCGTCCCGATCGCGTTGTGGAAATCGACGGCGACGCCGAACCCGATCCACG
>JACQVL010000159.1 GCA_016209865.1 Candidatus Latescibacterota bacterium
CCGTAGGGGCGATCCTTGTGATCGCCCGCATCGGGGCGAATACAAGATTCGCCCCTACAGGTCTTTACCGATTTTGGTCGTCAAAATTCATTAGGGACATGTTCGCGGGAATGACCGGCTTTAGTTAGAGAATAAAGAAGTGTACGTTATTTTCGTGCTCCTGTCAACAGTTTTTTCGTCATCACGTGGATCGGGTGAGCCGGGCCTCGCGTTCCCCTAATTTCTCGTTGACAACCTCCCATCGAGCGTCTATGTTATGGAGCCAGGGGCACGGCAGGCTGTGTCCCTGGTTGTGTGAGGCTGGAACAACCTGGATCGCCACCACCATGGTCTACCTTATCCGCTTGCTGTTCGTGAGACTCGCCGGGACGTTGTTCTGCTTCGTGATGATCACCTTCGGGCTCCTGTATGTGGTGTACACGGCAGGCTACCGGGGGGTGTACGACGGAGGGTGGATCATCGCGGCGGCGTGCGGGGCGTACGTCCTCGTCTCGGCGGGGGCTAACCGGGTCGGTCAGCGTCGGGTCCAGACGTTGCAGGCTGTCGCGCGTCAGGCGCTCCAGGCCGGACAGATGGAGCAGGCGCAGCACGCGATGCGGCTGGCACTCCGATGGCTCGATGCTGGCTGGGTCGTGCCGTCGACGAGAGGCTGGCTGCGGCATGACCTCATCGTCGCATCGTCGGCCGCAGGGTTTTCCCCGGATGAGCGCCCCCAGACGACGCCCGGTTCCGTGCCAACTCGACCGTCTCGACGGTTCCCGACGGTCACCCCTGTCCATCTGGTTTCCCGGCTCTCGGCTGCGCTGTCCGGGATGCGCCCGGCCCTCGCCCGGACCGCCCCCTCGTTCTGGCCTGGCCATCTTCCGCGCCGATGGCGCCGCCGGATGCGATGGATGGTCGGAGGGACGGCCCTCATCGTCGGGGCGGCGTTGACGAGTGTCTGGCTGGTCCAGAGCCGGGAGGAGCCGAACCTGTTACCTCTCCAGACCGCGCATGTCGCGGCCTATGTATCGAGCAACCCGTTCACGATCCAGGCCGGCGCGTACCGCACGCAGCACGAAGCGGAAGAGGTCGTCCGAGCCATCCGGCAGCAGGGAGAACCGGCCTACTGGCGGAAAACGACGACGAAGAACCAGGGGGTGTTTTTCCAGGTGAGGGTCGGAGATTTTTCGACGAAACGAGCAGCGATGAAATACTGCCGGACCCGCATCCAGCGGGAGGTGCTCCCGCGCGAGGCGTTCGTGACTTTCTTCGAGGGTGGGTTCGTCACGCTCGACCCGGTTCTCCCTCAATCAGCCCGGAACGGGGCACCGCGATGAGTTGGCGCTCGCTGTCCCCGCTCACCGTCGTCCTGGGTGGCCTGCTGGTCTTCCTTCTGATAGAGTTCCGGCTGAACTTCCTCGAACGAGGGATGGGGGCGTACCTGGATTACCACAACCCGGAACGGCCCCGGCTGGCCAAGTTCGTCCAGCAGGAAACGCGGAACATCGAGGCCCGGCAGAAGCTGGAGACATTGCTCGACCAGCGGGCCCACCGCGCGGAGCCCCGCGAGCCAGCCCCGGCCGCCGTCGCGCCGTCGGAGTTCGTCGAGCTGGAGGGCGGACAGAAGCTGGTGATGACCCGCGCCCGGTTCCTCGACGCCTACCAGAAGCTGGAGCAGACTCCTCGCGCGCTGCCGCCATCGAGCGAGTGGGACGCCGCCCTCCGGCATGACCGGTGGGGGAAGACGATCCTGACCCGGGGAGGATGGTTCCGGAAGAACCGGCTGTTCTTCGTCGACGACCAGAACAAGGTGCTGAGTGAGGTGTCGCTTTCCACCGAGCAGTTTGCGCTGCTCAGGGCGTACGGCGCGGCCGATCTCTCGCAGATCGACCGGC
This sequence comes from Candidatus Latescibacterota bacterium, assembly GCA_016209865.1. GTDB lineage: Bacteria > JAAXHH01 > JAAXHH01 > JAAXHH01 > JACQVL01 > JACQVL01. The sequence continues at coordinate 1,878 of JACQVL010000159.1, forward strand.
CGCATATCCAGGTGTACCCGCCCCAGACGTTCTTCGCTGCCCTCCGGACGCTGCCCGAACCGATCCGCGACCAGGCCATGAACCGGGAAACGCTCTCCGACGTCGAAGACCGCGCCATCCGGGTCGGCGTCTCGGATGCCAGCGCGGACGGGCTGATACAGGTCATCGTCGAAACGTTCGGGGATGACCAGTTAGACTATACCTCGATCACCCTGTCCGAAGAGACGATGCAGGCACTCTTACAAGCGCTCGGAGGGGTCAGTCGATGACGGCCTCTCTGCTTCGGCGGCTGTTCTACGCGGTCGGCGGCCTGCTCGTCCTCGCCGGGATCGGCCTGCTTGTCCTGTTCTTCACGATCATCCCGACCATCCCCCAGCTTCCCGACCGGCTCGACGAGATCTTCGGACAGCCGACGGAGGTGTACGGGATCGGCCCGTCCGGCGAACCGGTGCTGGTGGCCACCTTCGGCGGCCGGATGCGGGTGCCGCTCGACCAGATGGCGGACGAGTTCAAGCACGCTCTCCTGGCCGTCGAAGACGACCGGTTCTACGAGCACCACGGGGTGAACAAGCTGGCGACGGTGCGGGCGTTGATCAGCAATCTCCGGTCTCGGGATCTCGTCGGTCAGGGGGCGAGCACGATCACCCAGCAACTGGCTCGCAACCTGTTTTTCTCGTTCGAGAAACGATGGAAACGCAAGCTGCGCGAGATGTTGGCCTCCTTTCAGATCGAAACCCGGTTCTCGAAGGATGAGATCCTGAGCGCGTACTGCAACCATATCTATTTCGGGGCGAATGCATACGGGATCGAGTCGGCGGCGCAGACGTACTTCGGCAAGCACGCGAGTGAACTGCTCCTGGGTGAAGCCGCGTTGTTAGCCGGACTTCCCCAGGCGCCGAGCGTCTACGACCCGTACAAGAACATGCCCTTAGCGTTGGAGCGCCGGCGGGTCGTGCTCGACCGGATGGCGGTCAACGGGTACATCACCCCGGAGCAGGCGCGCCAGGTGGCCGACGAGCCGGTCGTCCTGAAGGGGACGGCCGTCGGCCCCGCCCGCGGTCCGTACTTTATCGACTACGTCCGGCACGTGATGATCGAGCGGTACGGCGTGGACCTGGTCGATTACGGCGGGCTGAAGATCTATACGACGATGGACATCCGGCTTCAGGAAGCGGCCCAAGAGGCGGTGAAGGAGAAATTAGCGGAGCTGGATGAGGCGGTCGGGGACAGCGTGTTTCAGACGATCAGCTTGGAGCAGAAGAAGAACGCCCTCCAGGCCGCTCTCGTCGCCATCGAGACGAAGACCGGGGCCGTCCGGGCGATCGTCGGCGGGCGGGATTTCGCGGTCAGCGAGTACAACCGGGCGGTCCAGAGCAACCGGCATCCTGGCTCCGGGTTTAAACCGGTGATCTACTTAGCCGCCGTCGACCGGCTCGGGTATATGCCGAACACGGTCGTCGTGGACGAACCGGTGTCGTTTCCCACCGGGGACGGAGAGGCGGTCTGGGAGCCGCAGAACTTCAGCCGGGACCATCAGGGGGAGGTCATCCTGAAGAAGGCGCTGATGCGGTCGCTCAACGTCATCTCCGCGAAACTGATCGATGAACTCACCCCCCCCGCCGTGGTCGACTACGCCCGCCGGCTGGGCATCACGAGCAAGCTGCCGCCGCTCCTGTCCTTAGCGCTCGGGACGGCGGGGGTGTCTCCGTTGGAGATAGCGGCGGCGTATGCGGTGTTCGCCACCGAAGGGATCTACCGTCCTCCGTTCGTCATCGCCCGGGTGGAAGACTCCCGCGGCCGGGTGCTGGAGGAGACGAAGGGCCAGAGCAAGCGGGTGGTGAGCGAACAGTCCGCCTACCTGGTGCTCGACATGATGCGGGGAGCGGTCGAAGGGGGGACGGCCTTTACGGTCAGACAGCTCGGGTTCGACCGGCCATGCGCGGGGAAAACGGGGACGACGAGCGATTCCAAGGATGCGTGGTTTAACGGGTTTACCCCGACCCTCGCCACCTCGGTCTGGGTCGGGTACGACGACGCCCGGCCGTTGAAACGGATCAAAGGCCGGGAGATGACCGGAGCAGCCGGCGCGATTCCGATCTGGGTGGAGTTCATGAAACGCGCCACCGAGCAGGAGTCCAAACGGGATTTCCCCGTCCCGCTCGGGATCGAATTCCTGACGGTGAATTCAAAGACCGGGGCGGCGGCCACCCCGGCGGACACAGTGGCCGCCTTGCGCGTCGCCGTCCGCGGCGCGACGCCGGTGACGCAGTGATCCCCTGCAATCTCCCCTTCCTGTCACACTTTTCTATTGCGAGTCAGAATCACCCGCCTGACCACCGCCACCAGCGTCCACGCTAAGATATGCACGTCGAGCCACAACGACCAGCGCTGAATGTAGTCGATGTCGAGTTGCACCTTCACCCGCACATCGTCTAAGGACACGTCGTATTTATGGTCGGTGTGAATCTGCGCCCAGCCGGTAATGCCTGGCTTGGCCAGGAGTCGAGCCTCATAATCTGGCACCTCGTGGCGCAAACGCTCGACGAAATACGGCCGCTCCGGGCGCGGTCCGACTAAGCTCATCTCCCCGCGCACGACGTTCATCACCTGAATCGTCTCGTCCAGCCCGAACCGGCGCATCAGCCGTCCCATCCGGGTGGCCCGCGGGTCGGGGTTCGTCGCCCAGACCGGCCCGGTCGTGTCCTCCGCTCCCTGGATCATGGATCGCAGCTTGTAGAGGATGAATTCCCGTCCCCCCTGACCGATGCGGACCTGCCGGAAGATGACCGGCCCGCGCGAGTCGAGTTTGATCAAGATGGCCAGGATGCCCCACACGGGCAGCAGAATGGGCAAGGCAAGGCATGACAGCCCGATATCCATCCCCCGCTTCACGATCGCCCATCCCCCCGACGGGGTGGGCCGGAGCGGCCCGGCGTGGTCCGCGGCCGCGTCCATGCCCGGCGACCGGGGAACGGAGGAACGGGGTGGATGGTGGGACTGCAGACGGCGCCCTGTATGCTGAGATGATCGCACCGAAGGTCCTCAACCGGAATTGTAGGGGCGAATCATGATTCGCCCCTACAGGCGTTACCCATGTTTGATCGTCAAAAGAATATACGGAAAAAGTCCTCTCAGAAGATTTATGATGAGAGCCTGATACTCCGACAGAGCTCCCGCGCCAGGTCCCGGATGGGCGGTTCCGGGTTCGCCTGTTCGACCGACTCGACCCAGGCAGTCGGGATGGCGTCCACTCCCTTGAGCGTCCCGGCCACGATCCCAACCGTCCCGGCGATCGTATCGTTGTCCCGGCCAAAATTCACGGCGAGCGGGATGGCCTCCGCCGGCTCTCCACCCGCCCATTGCAGGATGCCGAGCGCGACCGCCAGGATTTCCGCCGGGTCACAGGGCGTGGCGCGGGGCAGCGTGTTCTGGAATTTCTCGATCAACTCCCGTCCGGTCTTCGACTGGCGGGCGACGTCGAGCGCCCGTTCGACATGGCGCAGGCAGACTCGCCCGAAGATCGGCCGCGTCCCCAGGTGGTACGGGTCGTCGTACACCCCCGCGATGACTCGATCCATCCGTCCGGTCGCGGTCATCGACCGGCTGACGAGGGCGGTGAGCATGGCGGTCGCGTCCCGAGCATAGCCGAGATCGAAGAACGCCAGTTCAAACGCTCGCCGGTACGCCGTCCGCGGAGCGCCGGGGAAGAGGAACCCCAGCGGGGGCAGGGTGATCAGCCCGCCGCAGACGACTTCTCCCCCGTAGAAACTCTGGAGCCGGACGGTGCGCCGCGGCCCGGTCCTGGACAGGAAGCCGCGACTGACATCCGCCCATTCCTGAAACCATGCCTGCTCGAGACTCCCCGGTGTTGCAGCCCGGTGCCGGCGGATGAACTCGGTCGCCAGGCTTCGGCCGGTGAGCCGGCGGCCGTGACGGATGAGGAGGCTGGCGACGATCAGCTTCAACCGGGTATCATCCGTGTACGTGCCCGCGCGGGCGTTCCGCTTCCAGACGTAGGCCGGGCCGGGCGGACGATGGTACGGGAGCAGCGACGCGATCCACCCGTGATGCTTCTCGATCTCCGAGTGGTGGAGCATCTCGACCGGGCCGCCCATCGCGTCCCCGATCGCGGACGCGATCAGGCCGCCGTAGACGTGCTTGAAGAGAGGGGCCTCGTCAACGGTCGTCACCGTAAGACCATACTCGCGAACGTGACCGCCTGCTGAGTCGCCGTATCGACCGCCTGATCATACTTGATCAAACGCCCTTCGTGCGCGCCGGCCACGGAGAGGAGGGTGTAGATCGCCGGGTATCCGCAGATTCGGCGGCGATCCCGGTCGTCACAGATATCCTGGAAAAAGGCGTCGGCATCCACCCGTTCGACCTGCTCGAGCATCCGGAGGTCGGCCGACCTGACCCAGTCGAGGAATGTCGTGGTCAGGGGGTCACGGTCGCCAAACCGGATGCCGATGTGGGCCAGGTCGACGCCCGCGATTACGCAGACCCGTTTGCCGCTCGACGCGATGGCCTGTTCGAGTGCCTGGACGAACCCCTGGAAGGACGGGTGCTCTGCGGGCGGGGTGCCAGCGATCACCATCTCGTGGAACGACCCGCAGAGGATCGGCACGATCATCGGGCTATACCGGCCGTTCAACAGGTACTGGAGGAAGACGACCTGAAATTCGATCGAGTGTTCGTGTTTGTGGAGGAATTCATCGTCGAGTACGTCGAATGGACACGCCTGCTGCACCGCCGCCACGAACTCCCGATCCGTCCGCATCGTGCCGAACGGGGTGACAAAATCCTTCGTCGTCATCGTAAACAGATGGCGCGATCCCGCATGGCCGATGCCTAAGATGATGAAAAGGTCGGCATCGAGACGCGCGGCCAATTCCCGGTACGCCCAGGCGTAGCAGGGGCCGCCCCGGTAGAAATCGATGTGCGGGGCGATCAGCCCTTTAATCGGCCCATCGGCCGCCGGGGCGGTCAGTCCCGGCCCGTCGGGCGCGGTAAAAAACCCGTCGAACTGCACCCGTAGGCGGTCCGGGTCGACCTCGTAGACCATCCCGGCATGGGCGGCGACACGCACGGTCGAGCGTTTGAACGTGTCCTCGATCTGCTGCCGGGCCTGGACGAACCGCTCGCTCTCCAGCATCAGACAGTCGTCGAGTTGGGCGATCAACGCGTGGAGGTGTTCGCCGGGGAGAACAGACCCGAACTGCCGGGTGTACGCCGTCTGGATGTCGAGCACGGAGTGCTGACCGTCGAACAGGGAGAGCAGGAACAACACCGGCGGCGGCACGAACAGGGTCTGCTCGGCCAGGTGGGTGGGATCCCGGAGGCAGACGACCTGCCGCCCTTTGTACTCGATCGGGAACATTTCCACGTTCCGGATTTTGGGATACTCAAGAGGCTGTCGAGCCGCGTCGCTCATCGCGTTCCTCATCGTCATCCTGTCGGGATGGATGACGGGGGGTTGGGTCGAGGACATCCGCCGTCGTCTCGCAGTCAAGACAACAGAACGTCTCCGGGTCGACGCAGTCGAGATGGAATGTCCGGGCGCAGAGCGGGCAGACACAGGCGTCAGACTCGATGACGATCTCACCGCATCCGGGACATTCGGCGACCAGGTTGTCTGGCATAGGCGGTGCTTCGGTGTAATGATGAAGGATGAATGATGACTTGATGAATGATGCATATCACACTGAAGATTTAATTTACCCTCGAAGACTGAGAGGTGTCAAGCGTTTTCTCGATCAAGCCGGTACGCGTCGAGCGCTTCACGGATGGCGGGAATGACGAAGACATCGTCAAGGGGGAACGGCGCGAGCGCCCGCGCGAAGACCGCGATCTTGGCCTGGGGAGTGAGCCGTTTGTTGATGATCAGATGGTCCCCGTCCCGGTACCGGCAGAGGCCGCCCTCTCGTTCGAGGTCGGCGTAGCGGACCTGGATGGACAACCGTTCAGCAAGGGCCTCGAACTCCTGGAGCAGCGCCGCGTCGTCCATCGTCCCACCTCCATGACGGTGAGCATGGAGCACCTAAAAAACCCTTGACAAAGCTCCGACACCCCGGTTAATTTAACACGAGCAGGACAGAGAGGCAATAGAAACTTGATGTCTTCCTGTCACCATCGCGGGAGTAGCTCAGTGGTAGAGCATCACCTTGCCAAGGTGAGGGCCGCGGGTTCAAGCCCCGTCTCCCGCTTCTCGATGGTGGGCGGCATAGCCAAGTGGCTAAGGCAGAGGATTGCAAATCCTCGATCCCCGGTTCAAATCCGGGTGCCGCCTTCGATGTGTCCGTGTTGAACGATCATGGCACCGGGCTTCCTCGACTCAGGCAGCCCGGTTTTTTTACAGGAGGTTCCACGATGGCCAGAATGGTACAGTGCGTGAAGATTGGCAAGGAATTGCCGGGACTGGATTTCGTGCCGTTCCCGAATGAGCTTGGCCAGCGGATCTACGACAACGTGTCGCAGCAAGCCTGGCGGATGTGGCTCGACCACTCGGTCATGCTCATCAACGAGTACCGGCTGAACTTAGCGACGAAGGAAGCCCAGCAGTTCTACGATGAACAGTTGGAAGCGTTCTTCTTCGGCGAAGGCTCCCAACTGCCTCCCGGTTACGTCCCGCCCAAAGCCAAGTCATAACGATGCGATGTCCCGGCGATCTCCTGCTCATCTCGTCCTACGAGCTCGGCCATCAGCCGCTCAGTCTCGCCTCCCCGCTCGGGTTCCTGTCCCGCGCCGGGTATGAGGCGACGGGCCTCGACGCGGCAGTCGAGCGGCTGCCGGAGCCGCTCCTCACCCGCGCCCGGTTCGTCGGGATCGCCGTCCCGATGCACACCGCCATGCGACTCGGCCTCCGGGTCGCCGAGCGGGTCCGGGCGGTGAACCCGGCCGCGCATCTGTGCTTCTACGGCCTGTATGCGTCCCTCAACGCCGGGTATCTCCTCCAGCACGTCGCGGATTCTGTCATCGGCGGGGAGTACGAACAGCCGCTCGTCGACCTCATCCGGGCGCTCGACGCGGGCGATTCCCGGCCGGTCGACGGGGTGACGGATCGACAGCATCGCTCGGTCCCCGTCTTGCGGCGCCTTTCGTTTACCCGGCCCGATCGGCACCGGCTACCCGAACTGAAATGCTACGCCCATCTGGACACCGGCGAAAAGAAGGTGATGGCCGGGTACGTCGAGGCCAGCCGGGGATGCCGCCACACCTGCCTGCACTGCCCGATCACTCCGGTGTACCGCGGCCGGTTCTTCATCGTCCCGGCTGAGGTGGTGCTCGACGACATCCGGCACCTCATCAGCCTGGGCGCGCGGCACATCACGTTCGGCGACCCGGATTTCCTCAACGGGCCGGGTCATGCCCTGCGCCTCGCCCGCGCGCTTCACCGCGCCTTCCCAGACGTGACTTTCGACATCACGACCAAAGTCGAGCACATCATCGAGCATGCCGGCCTCTTCCCGGAACTGAAATCCCTCGGCTGCGCGTTCGTCGTGTCCGCCATCGAGTCGGTCAGCGACCTGGTGCTCGAACGGCTTGAGAAAGGGCATGACCGGGCGGACATCGTGCGCGCCCTGGACATCCTCGACGACGCGGACATCCCGATGCGGCCGTCCCTGGTCGCGTTCACCCCATGGACGACCATAGACGATTACTTGACGATGCTGGAGTTCATCGAGACACGCTGTCTGATCGATCACATCGATCCGGTGCAGTACACCATCCGACTCCTCGTCCCGCCCGGTTCCGCCCTGCTCGACCGGCCGGAGACGCTGACCTGGCTCGGCCCGCTCGATGAGGCGGCGTTTTTCTACCGGTGGGATCATCCGGACTCCCGCATGGACGCGCTCCATCGCCGGGTGAGCCGGCTGGTGGAAGACGCCGTCCGCGCGAACGAAGACCCTGCCGTGACGTTCTCCTGGATCAAATCCCTGGCGGACGCGACGGCCGGCGTCTCCCCCTTAGCCTCGCTGTCCCCCGTCTCCCTCACACGCCGCCGCATTCCCCGGCTGACCGAATCGTGGTTCTGCTGAGCAGAGCCGACGGAAGGTCAGTTTGGCCTTCTTACAGGAACGGGGATATAGAAGGCAGTAGGCAGTGGGCAGTAGGCAGTGGACGGGGGAACGGTTGTCTGTTTACGAGCCTGTGGTTAAGTCAAGAGTTTTGGAGAGAACGAATAAGACGATGGAGCATCTTGCCTAATCGGTTACAATGGTTCAATGCTGGAAGAACTTCAACTTCTTGGATCAATTTAATCCGGTTAGCGAGTAGAAGATGAGTTTCCAGTTCCTTAAGGGAGCCCTGTGCGATTCTGAGAAATTGAATATACTCTCCTCTGTTCTCCCTACCATAACCTTCAGCAATATTCGCCGGAACCGAGCTTACTGCTCGCCGAATTTGAGAGGTCATGCCGAATAATTCCTCTTTCGGAATACGCTTGGTCAGCAAATAGCAGGCTTCCGCCAGATCCATCGCCTCTTGCCAAACCCTCAAATCTCGGTACGATTGAATCGAGCGTTCGCCCATCATTCCTGTCCTCTTATAAGGAACAGATGTTTTCCCCACTGCCCACTGCCCATCTGCCCACTGCCCGCTTTTATCTCATCTCAATCCCCACCCGGATCGCCTTGCCCTGCCGGGCGAACTCGAACGCCTCGTTGATTCGCTCGAACGGGAACACGTGCGAGATGATCCGATGGAACGGGTACTTGTGCTGCGTCCGTTTGAGGAAGTCGAGGGCGCGGGGCATGACCCACGGCTCGTAGACGACCAGCCCGATGATCGTCTTGCTCTCCCGGACGGCCCGGCCGGGGTCGATCTCCGCCACCGTCCCCAAGTTCACGTTCCCTATCCACAGGTACCGGCCGCCCACCCGGAGCATCAACAGCCCCTCCTGTAGCACCTGCGGGACGCCCGTGAACTCGGCCATCACATCCGGCCCTCGGCCTGCCGTCCATTCCCGCACCCGGGCGATCCGCTCGTCCGCGTCCGCCTCTGCCGCGTTCAGCAGATGGTCGGCCCCGAACGCGCCCGCCAGTTCCAGCCGCTCCGGGATACGGTCGATGACGATCACCCGTCCGGCGCCCATCTCCCGCGCGATCGCCGTCGCGTACAGGCCGAGCCCGCCCACCCCTTGGATGACGATCGTATCCCCCAAGGTGATCCCTAACCGGTGCAGGCCGTAGATCACCTCAGAGAGGGCGCAGTTCGTCGGGGAGACGAGCTGGTCTGGCAGTTCATCGGGCACGGTGAACACCCAGTGTCCGGGTTTCATGTAATAGTACTCTCCGTACGCGCCGTTGAAATGGGGTGGGGTCTCGCTCGACACCCCGAGCCAGTCGCGGTACCGGTTCAGGCAGCCGGGCACGTGCGTCAGGCACGCCCAGCACGTCCCGCACGGCCGGAAATACGAGAACACCACCCGGTCGCCGACGCGCAGCGGGTCTCCCGCGCTGTCCGTCGTCACCCGGTCGCCCAGGGCGTAGACCGATCCCACCATCTCATGGCCCATGATCTGCGGGAACGCCAGCGTGGTCTTCGGCCCGCCGCCCCGCAGGAAGTGCAGGTCCGACCCGCAGATGTTCGCCATGGAGATTTTGACGAGGAGATCGTCCGGCCCGACGTCCGGGATGAGGTAGTCCCGGAATTCCATCGGTTGATTGAAGCCGTTGATGACGGCCGCTTTCCCGGTCATGGTCGTGCTCCTTTCTTAGACGCGTTCACCGTTCACCGTCGCGAACGCCGGACGCCAGGTCGCGTCATCCGCGCGCTCGATGACGAGCAGGTCGGCCGCCAGTCCTTTGCGGATCAGTCCCCGGTCGGCCAGACCGAACGCGGCCGCGGTGGCCGCGGTCATCCGCTGAACGAGGCGGGCGACCCGTTCGAGCGGCGCGCGCTGGGTCAGATCGGCGAGCAGGATGAACCCATCGTCGCACACAGGGACGAACCCATCCACCATCTCAACGGCGTCCAGGACAGGATATCCGCCCGTGCGGAGAGGACTGTCAGCGACCCGTCCGGTGACGGTCACTCCCGACCCGGTCGCCTGTTCCATCGCCCGCTGGACGCGATCCAGGTCGGTCAGTCCATCGGTCAGTCGGAGCAGAAACCGCGCTCCGAAGGTCCGATTGATGGCGGCAGTCGCTGTCACGTACGAGTCGATCTGTTCCTCGTTGATCTCCAGGATGACCGTCCGTCCGAACCATCCGGCGACCCGTCCGATGCCGCTCAGGTGCGCCACCGGAGGGTTCGGCTCACGGAGATGCAGGCCGAGGAGACCCGCCGCAAGGGCGTTTCCGCAGGATAGCAGATGATCGGCCTCTGTCGCGGCCCGGTCGAGTTCCGCGATCAGGCCGGCGCGGCACGACAGCCGCTGCTCCTTCAACCGTCGCATCATCTCGCGCAGGGCATCGGTGGCGGTCGGGATGGACACCAGCGTCGTCGTGAACCCGCGCCGGGCTTCGTCTCGACTCCCGCCGTCGAGCAGGGCCGCGACCGTGAGCGCCGGAACCGGCCGGATCAGGCCGGGGAGGATGACGAGCCGGTTGCCGTCGATCATCTCCATCGCGCCGAAGAGCTGCAGGTCGCCGTAGTCGGCGATCCACCCGTTCGTCGTCCATCGCGCGGGTCGGTCGTCGACGAGCCGGTCGGTCCGGTCCACGTTCACGCCCAGGTCGGCCACGATGGGCGGCAGGCCGGTCCCGTCCAGGACCGTCGCCCCCCGGATGAGCAAGTCGAACCCCTCGCGGCCGTTCAAGGGGAGCGACTCGTAGACCGCCGCGTCAGCCTGATCGACCGTTCCGTTCGCTAAGGCGTCGAGGCCGGCCAGCAGGCCGACGACGTTCAGCTTGACGAGGGTCGGCTCCGGGGTGATGCCCGGCCAGCCGCCGGATTCGACGAGGACGCTGCTCGTCCCCCACATCGTCATCGAATCCCCGAACGCGGGCGGGTTGAACGGGTCGTCGTACCGGGCGACGTGGCCGGGGACGAACCGGGCGACGGCGTCGTGGATGACGGTGGCTACCTTCTTCGCCCGGAGCCGTCTCGCGTCCGTACTGTCGAGCGCGTCGTACGGAGCGGACAGCAGGGAGATGGCGGCGATCCGTTTCGTCTGGCCGACGGTGATGCGGGCGCTCTGGTTATGGAGGTTGAACCCGATCTCCGGCTGGAACCGGTCGCGCACGGCTTTGAGGGTCCGGCCTTCCGGGGTCTGGAGCCGCTGAGCATCCCGGTTGATGTCGATTCCCTGCGCGTTCCGGCGGTCACGCCGGGCCGCTCCGTCCGGGTTGAGCATCGGGATGGCTAACAGGGTGAGCCGGTCGAGGATGCGTGCCGCCCACGGGACGTCCCGGTGGGTGAGCAGGTAGGCGAGCACGTCGAGCAGGCCGCCGGTCGCCGTCGGCTCGTCCCCGTGCATCTGCGACCAGAGGAGGACGGGGAACGGGCCGTGGCCGGCGGTAACGAGGGTGATAGCGCGTCCTTCGACCGAGTGGCCGACGACCTCCGCGCGTGCCAGGCCGGGGGCGAGGGCGACGATCCGTTGGATCGTGGCGATCACCTCATCGTGGGAGAGCAGGGAGAGCCCCTGGCGGGAGAGGTGATCGGTCTCCCAGGCGTTCCAGAGGGCGGGGAGGTCAAGAGCGGAAGACATAGTGGTCAGTGGTCAGTGAAAACAAAATGGATTCCCGCTTTCGCGGGAATGACAACAAGTCGTTCTGCATGATTATCAAAACAGGTTCATCCGACATTTTTACGGATCACGCTGATGAGAGTTTGATGATCAAAACAGGGCATCCGTAGGGGCGATCCTTGTGATCGCCCGCATCGGGGCGAA
>JACQVL010000156.1 GCA_016209865.1 Candidatus Latescibacterota bacterium
AAAAATCCGGGACAGCGGGTGCCGGATGGTCTTCACCGGGGCGGAATCCGGGTCGGACTGGGTGCTCCAGCAGATGTCGAAGCATTTAACGACCGCTCAAACATTGGAACTGGCCGAGCGGTCGAAGCGGTGGGGCATCATTCCGGAATTCTCCTTCATCTTGGGCAACCCGAATGACCCGGAACGGGACATCCGGGAAACGATCGCGTTCATCCGTCGTCTCAAGACGATCAACCCTGATTGCGAGATTATCATCTACCATTACACGCCGACACCGCAACGGAACAAATCGTACGGAGGCATCGACGGCAGGTTCGAATTCCCGGAGACACTCGAAGAATGGACGAGCGCGGAGTGGTACCACTTCTCCGTCCGCACCGACCCCAGGACTCCCTGGCTCAAGTCCCGCTGGAAGCGCCAGATCGATGATTTTGAGACGGTGATGAAAGCTCGGTATCCGACGATCCAGGACCGCAAGATTACGCCGAGTCTCCGAAAAGCACTCCAGATGCTCAGTGATTGGCGGTATCGGTTCCGGGTGTACACGCACCCGCTCGAACTAAAACTTGCCCTTCGGCTGATCTCGTACCGCGACCCGAAGATGCAGAGTCTGTAGGTCTTTATGCCTGCCTGGCTCCGTCGACTCTTCACACATTCTCACGTCCATCATCTGTCCGTCCAGGATGGGTACGCCCGCTGGGCGAAGCAGTACGACGACGACGCCCACAACCCGGCTGTCAACCTGGAGGAACAGGCGATCGTCCGGTGCCTGCCGGCGCTCGACGGCAGGCGCGTGCTGGATGCGGGGTGCGGAACTGGCCGGCAGAGCATCTATGCGCTCAATCAGGGAGCAAGGCTTGTCGTCGGGATCGATCTCTCCGAACCGATGCTGAATCAGGCACGGCGCAAAGGGAGGATGAAGCTCCTCCGTGCCGACCTTTGCGTCCTTCCCTTCTCGGATGCCTCGTTCGACGTGGTTATCTGTTCGTTCACTCTCGATTACGTGCGGGACTTCTCTCTTGCCATCGCGGAACTGAGCCGGGTGACCGTGCCGGGCGGGACGGTGGTGGTGTCCGACCTGCATCCGTTCGGGAGCTTCGTCGGCTGGAATCGGGCATTCCGCCATCACGACGGCACACGGATGCAGGTCTATCTGATCGATCATACCCCGCACCTGTACGCAGAGTACACGCGGGCCTGCCGTCAGTCCGGCCTGGTGATCGAGGAGGTCGTTGAACCTCGTGTGGATGAGGCGGCCCGGCCTGATTATGAGGCGCAGGGCAGCCTGCGCGCCTATGAGCAGCACCAGGGATTGCCAATCGTGTTGATTATGCGATTAAGGAAAATTAGAACGAATGCCTCTTAAAGCGGTGACGAGTGACCAGTGACGAGTGACGAGCAGAAAAAAAATCCCTGTCATACCGTGCTCTCGCGGTGGGTCGAAGTCCTGCGCTGCCCACAGTGTCGTGGACGCATCGAGATGGACGGTCCGGCGTCCATTCTGCGCTGCGCTGACTGTGCGGGTCAGTACCGGATCACCGACGGGATTCCCCGGCTCGTCATGCCTCAGAACGAAGAGCCATTCGCGCGGTCCTGTGCCCGGTACGACGCGCTCCGGCTGAACGAGGGGTGGGCAAGCGAGATGCCGGGGTTTTATCAGCACCTCCCGTTCCGCGACCTCTCTGGCCGTCATCCGAGAGAATGGCGACTGCGGGCGCAGTCGTTCCGGGTTGTGCAGTGCTGGCTGGAACGAACGTTCGGCCAGCGGCGGGTTCGGGTCCTGGATGCGGGGGCCGGAAGCAGCTGGATGAGCCGGTGTCTGGCCGAGCGATATGAGGTGTTAGGGGTGGATGTGAACGCCGGGCCGCATGGCCTTGCCGCCTTGCCGCCGGAGGAGCGACGGTTTCTGGCCATGCAAGGCACCCTGGAGCGTCTCCCGCTGGCCGACGGCTGTCTCGACGTGGTCATCGCCAATGCCAGTTTCCACTATACCAGAGAGCCCCAACGGCGGTTTGCAGAGGCACATCGTGTGCTCAAGCCCGGTAGCTGGCTGATCGTGATGGACTCCCCCACCTATCCCACGCAAGCGGCGGTCGACCGTGCCCACGAGCGCACACGGGTGTATTATGCGAACATGGGCATGTCTGAACTTGCAGAATACTATACGGGGTTCACAGCTTCACTGTTTTCTGACATGCCATCTTTCCGTTTCCAGCGTCTACGACGCGACCTCTCGTGGGGTGAGTTGATGAAGAAATGGATCAGGGAGACGCTGGGACGCTCCGTAGGGGCGCGGTTTCCGATCTGGATCGGGATCACGGATGGCACAGAGGGGAAAAACGGATGACACGGATGAACAGCGTGGATTCGCGCGGGAATGACACTGGAGTGTTCTCGTCACTCGTCACTCGTCACTCGTCACTGCTGTTAGTATTCATTGCCCTGGGGATACGGGTCGGGGTCGCCTGGGGCTTCCGGTTTGACGGACTGTACGGACAGGATGCGTACGTGTATTTTGAGGAAGGCCGCCAGTTAGCCCTGACCCATCGGTATACCGGACTGGACAGCGTGGGGTATCCCGCCCTGATCGGGCTGGGCACCTCCGTCTTCGGGACGGCCCCGCGCGTGGCGCAAGGGATCGGACTCCTGCTCGGCTCCCTCACGCCGGTTATGGTCTTCACGCTGGGGTGGCATCTCACCGGCCGCCGCGTCCTCGCGTGGATCGCCGGTCTGATCGTCTGCGTCCTTCCAGCGCACGTTCAGAGCAGTGTCGTCGTCATGAGCGATGCTCCCGCGATGTTCTGGCTGACCGCCGGGGTCGTCTGCGGCGTCCGGTATCTCCGAAATCCGTCGTGGGGATGGGGAGCCACGACGGCGGTCTTCCTGGCGCTCGCGACCGTGACACGGTACGTCAGCGCGCTGGTGGTCGTCCCGCTGGTCGTGTACGCCATCGTCGCCGGACGGCGGCCACCGTGGACACATCTCGTAGGTGGAGGGTTGATTGGTCTTGTCCTGTTCATTCCCGAGTTCGTTCATATGCGCGTGAATATCCCGTCCCTGTTCCTGCTGCAAGGGTGGAGTCCGTTGAATGCCGTCCGGCGGGAGTTCCAGACCCTCGACGGGGCCCTGCGCTACGACTGGCCGGTGGTGGTCGCGGACGCGAAAGCCCTGGCGGGATGGGGGTTCTTCAACCCGGTGCTGGCCGGACTGGCGGTCGTTGGCGGGTATGTCCTCCGCGCTGAGCGAGCCACGATGGCTTTTATCCTGACCTGGATCTTGGGCCTGTACGGGTTCCTGATCGGCTTGCCGCTGGTCAATCCCCGATATCTTCTGCCCCTCATCGTCCCGATCAGCCTGCTCAGCGCGGCCGGTCTCGTCGGCCTGTGGGGACGCACGAGTCACCACACGTCCGGCGCCCGTCTCGCGTTCTCTGCCGTCATCGTCTTCGGTCTGATCGGGCTTGGGGTTGGCAATGTCCAGAAGATGAGGGACATCCTCATCAGAAAACGGTGTGAACTCCAGGCCGTCGAGTGGCTGGATCGCCATCTTCCGGCCGGCAGCCCGGTCATCGCGTTCGACGTGGCCCATGCCGTCCGGCAGTACGGGCGCCATCCGATGATCCATCTCCACGAGATCGATCCCTCTCGCCTGCATGTGCCGGCCGGGTCGGCGCCCGGCCTGTATCTCATCTGGGATGAGGCGTTAGCGGCGCGGGTCGCCCGACACCGGCCCGGCCCGGACGACCTGATCCCCCGCTTCGCGGCCAATGATGCATGGCTGCGGGATGGGGTTCAGCGTACTCGGCTGGCGCGAATCTGTCAGTGGGATGTGGTGCGATTAAATGGAGTGACGAGTGACAGGTGACGAGTGACGAGAAGGAATCCCTTGCTATGCCCTTGTTGTCGTTACGCCAACCGTCGTTCACGATCATGGGCGGGCTGCTGATTACCCCCGACCGAGTGATCGAAGGATCGCTGCGGGCGACAGGCGGGCGGATCGTCGCCCTGGGGGAACGGCTGACACCGGCGGCGCGGGACATCCTGGTCGAGCTTGACGACGACTGCGTGTACCCCGGTCTGATCAACGCCCATGACCATCTGGAACTGAACCTGTTCCCCAACATCGGCCAGGGGCCGTATCCGAACAGCTACGCCTGGTTCGACGACGTCAATCGCAGACGGGATGACCCTGCGATCGCCCGCGTGCTCGATGTCTCGATCAACGACCGGCTTCGCTGGGGAGGATACCGGTGCCTGTTCTCCGGGGTGACGACGGTCGCGCATCATAACCCCTATCATGCGCGTCTTTTCGGGAACGGGTTCCCGACCCGGGTGCTGCGCCGGTACCGGTGGAGCCATACGCTCCGTCTGGCGGGGAGCTACGGAGGCCGGGCTGAGGAAGAGTTCAGGAAGACGCGCGGCGTCGAGCCGTTCATCATCCATCTGGCGGAAGGGGTGGATGAGGTGGCCGCGGGGGAGCTGGCGGAACTCGACCGCCTGGGAGCGCTTCAGGCGAACACTATACTGGTACATGGCGTCGGGCTGACTCCGGGCGACCGGGCGCTCCTCCGGGCACGGGGGGCGAGCCTCGTCTGGTGCCCGTCGTCCAACCTGTTCTTGTTCCGCCGGACGGCGGACATCCCGTCCCTCGCCGGGAAAGTGCGGATGGCTGTCGGGACTGACTCCACCCTGTCCGGCCGGCCGACCCTGTTCGACGAGCTGCGGGTCGCGGACGGGCTGGGGTATGTCGATCCGACCACGCTGACCGGGATGGTGACGACGGTTCCTGCGGCGATGTTTGGACTGGCTGACCGGGCCGGTCGTCTGGCTGAAGGGTATCCGGCGGACATTCTGATCCTTGCCAGGACGGAGGCAGACCCCTACCGCAACTTGATCGCGGCCACGCCAGCGTCCGTCCGTCTCGTCTTCTTGGACGGACTGCCCCGGTTCGGGGATGAGAAGTTCGCGGCGTGCTTCCGCCGGTGCGGAATCTCGTTCGAGCGAGTCCGGGTGGATGGCGTCATAAAACTCGTCGCCGGACGGTTCCACGCGCTGCTCGACCGGGTGCGCCGATCGGTGGATGCGCTGCCGATTCGGATCGGATGAAGGGGCAAGGGAGCAGAGGAGAGAACGTTGCACGGAGAAACGTCGTTCTCCATCGTCATCCCGGCGTTCAACGAGGCGGACGGGCTTGTCCAGGTGCTCGGCGAATTAGCCCACGCGGTAGACGATCGGTGTCTGGAGGTGCTCGTCGTGGACGACGGATCGACGGACGGGACGGGAACAACAGCCGAAGGGTTCACTGGTTCGCTGCCGGTCCGGGTGATCCACCATCCGGTGAATCGAGGGTACGGGGCAGCGCTCAAGACCGGTATCCGGGCGGCGCTCGGGGAAATCGTTGTCACGATGGACGCGGACGGGCAGCATGACCCGCGCGACCTGGCCGCGTTGATCGAGCGGACGGTGGATCACGACATGGTCGTCGGGGTACGGACGCGGGACTCCCATCGGGAATCGTCCCGGCGGGCCGGGAAGTGGTTCATCAACCGGCTGGCCGACTTTCTGACGCGCACCCGCATCCCGGACGTCAACTCCGGCCTGCGCGCCTTCCGGCGGGAAACGATCCTCAAATACCTCCATCTCCTCCCGGACGGCTTCTCAGCGTCGACGACGAGCACGATCGCCCTGACCAAGCGTGGGTGCGCGGTGGCCTGGGTTCCGATCACGACGCGCCGCCGGACGGGTACGAGTCGCGTGCGACAGGTTCGGGACGGGTTCGGGGCGATCCTGCTCATGACCCGACTGATCACTCTGTTCGACCCGCTCCGGGTGTTCTTTCCGGCCGGGGCGGGAATGTTTGTGGCCGGATTGCTCTCCGGTGTGTATTATTTTTTCTACGGAAGCTATGGGGGCGGGGTCTCGACCGGCTCATTATTGCTGCTGCTGACCGGCCTCTTACTGTTCTTTTTCGGCCTTCTGGCGGATCAGATCGCGGCGTTGCGACTGGAACGGTATGAATGAGGGATGCGTTTACCGAAGGGAGGGAATCTCGGCCACGAGACGGAATCCTAAGAACTCCATCTTCGTTTCCGGCTTGACGGGCAGACGGAACGCGCAGCGCAGGACTTTGGGCAGCTCGTCGGCCCAGCTACTCCCCCGGATGACGCGCATCTGCCTGCCGTAGGGGACTTCCCCGGCCGGAGCGTTCGGGTATCGCTCGTAGAAACTGCTCGTCCATTCATAGGCGTTGCCTGTCATGTCATAGAGGAAATAGGAATTGGGGAAGAATGTGCCGACCGGAGACGTGCCGGCGTACCCGTCCCGGTAGCCGTGCAGGAACTCCCAGTTCTTCGTGAAGACCGCGGCCGTCGTCTCATCGCTGAAATTTCCGGAGCCGTCGGGCGGCGGCCACTGGTCTCCCCACGGAAACCGGCGGTCGTCCCCGCCCTTAGCGGCGTACTCCCATTCCTCCTCCGTCGGCAGGCGGTACGTCCGTCCGGCGGCGCGTTCGGCCGGGAGCGCGTTGAGCCACCGGATGAACGCCTGGACGTCCGCGTAGCCGACGTTGACGACGGGACGGCCGTTCCCGTCGAGGTCGATGCCCCGGTACTTCGGACTGTGGTACCGCGGGTTGAATCGCCGGAACTGGGCATTGGTGATTTTATACATTCCCATGAAGAAGGGACGCCGGATCGTTGCCGGATGCCGGTATTCGTCCGGCCGGTGTTCCGGGTCGATGGCGCGTGAGCCGAGGAGGTCGCCGGGTTTGGACAGGGGAATGCGAACGAGTTTCATCCCGATGGAATTGACGACCGAATCGATCCGTTCCAGCGGGGTGAGCAGCTCCGGGTAGTGCGGCCGGAGCCGGCGGTACCGGACCCGGTCGTTGAGGGTGAGCGTCCCCAGGCGCTTCCGGCCGACCAGTTCCGACAGGAGCAGGCTGCCGTACACGCCGAACACCCCGTCTTTGAGCTTCGCGCTGGTCTCGGTCAGCTCGGTAAAGGCCATGTGATCGTAGTATTCGGGCCCCAGGTGGATCTGGGGCACGCGGCCGGGGAGCCGGTGAAAGAACCCGCGCACCGGGGAACGGACGGGTGACTCCGGATCGCCCGAAAAATCGAGCCGATCGATTCGGTGGCACACCGCACAGTTGTCCGGCACGATAAAACCGTCGGATTCAGAGCCGGGATTCCCGTTCTCGTCGAAGGCGATCGTCTTCCGGATCAGCCGTCCCTGGCTGTCGTAGACGGCGAAATTCCAGAAGGTGTCCCCACGTTTTCGCAGCACCTCGGCCTCGACAAACCGGCCTTGTTTGTCCAGCGATTCGGCGACGATAACCGTCCCCTCAGGGTAGATCAGCCGGTCGTGATTGTCGAAGTAGGCGATGAGGGCATCGACGACGCGGTCTTTGTTGATCCGCAGCACCCGCCGGCGGAAGAACGTCTCGCTGTCCACCGGAACGGTCAGCCAGTCGGAGTTGTTCCGGTAGGGATGGTCACGGAGCAGGGCCTGGAGGGTCGGGTAGGGCCGTGTCAGCTCATAATACCGTGTCTTCAGATAGGCCTGGATTTCATCCAGGCTCATCTCATCGTCAGGACGATGCTGCGTGGCGATCTGGCGGAAGACGGAGGTCTTGTCACGGGGCGCTCGCGTCAGGTCGAGATAGAGGTCTGTGCCTTTGCGGAGGATGATCGGGTCTTTCATCACGTTGGGGGAAGTCGCCGTGCCGCCCAAGAGGGTTTGCAGGTGATACAGGAACGCGGCGGCTAAGTACGTGCTGTTATGCACCGTTCGTCCGGGCAGCGTCAAATGAATCAACGCCGGGGCGCTCGATCCGACGGCGGTCGGCTTCACGACCCAGAGAACGCTCGAGAGAATGAGAAGGACGATGATGAAACGGACTGGGGTGTTCATGCTGCTCATCACGGCTGGCCTGTTCCTCTGTCTGGAAGGGGGAATGCGCCTCGCTCTCCGTCGCTCGACCGGCGGGCTTCTCGTCAATCGGCCCCTGTTAAAACTGTACCCCACTATCGAGCGTCCGGAGGAGATTTTCTCATCGCTGACGCCGGCGTCCTTGCAGTGGTCGCCCTACGAACACTGGAGCACCCGGCCCAACCTTCGCGGCCGGTTTTTTCGGACGAACACGCTGGGATTCCGCGGTTCGGAAACGACCGTCCAGAAACCCGCCGGACGATTCCGCATCGTGGTGCTGGGAGGATCAGCCGCGTGGGGCCTCGGATGCACGGCGGACGCGCGCACCGTGCCGGGACGCCTCGAAGCCCGCCTGCGCGAGCAGTACCCTGGCCGTGACATCGAAGTGATCAACGCCGGACAGTTCGGGTTCGTGTCGGGCCAGGAGTTGATTTATTACCATCGTGTGATCGTCCCGTTCGCCCCTGACCTCATCCTGCTCTTCGATGGGTATAACGACATCATGGCCGATTTCACCAATCTGGTCTCCGGCTGGCCCCAGAATGCGGCGCTCCTCCAGGCGCGGTACGAAGACGACGCGCTGGCGCATCATCTGAGGGAAAGCATCGTCGCGTTCCTCCGCCGGAGCCGTTTTCTCGACCTGACGAGCCGCGCGGTCACGGCGCGCATTGCAGGGAGAACAGGAAACCCGGCCCAGCCGGTCATTGACCCGGCCGTCACGGCTGACCAGTACGTCCACAACGCCACCGCCTTAGCGCGCCTGGCGGCTCCTGTCCCGGTCTGGATCGCCCTTCAGCCGGTGCTGGCCTGTACGCGAAAGCCGCTCGCGCCCGACGAGCAGGCCGTCATCGCCGCGAAGGAACGAGCCATTCCGCATTACACCGCGCGGGTGCAGGCCGCGTACCGGACGATGGAGGCAGGGACGCGCGCAGCCGGGCTGCCCGTTATCGATTTAGAGCAGGTACTCGGGACCGAACCTGCCTTGATGTTCGTAGATGAATGTCACTTCGGGGACGAGGCGGCGGATCGCATCGCCTCGGCCATCGTTCGGGAATGGTCGCGCTCGAACGTTTTCCGCACGTTAGAGCGAGAGTCAAAGATACTGGATTCCCGCTTGCGCGGGAACGACAACCTTTCTCAAAGATAGACGAACCAGATCAATCGGGCAAGGTTTTTCATGCGACGCAATATCCTCACGATCGACGTTGAAGACTGGTGCCAGGGCAACGCGTACGTCCCGCTGCACGATGTCTCACGGTATGAATCCAGAATCGAGCCGAGCATCGACCGGCTGCTGGCCATCTTAGATGAATACGGCGTCCGGGCGACGTTCTTCGTCTTGGGCCACATCGCCGAGTCGCACCCGGCGCTGACCAGGCGGCTTCACGACGCGGGCCATGAAGTCGGGACGCACGGGTACTCGCACGACTTAGCGTACCGTCAGACGCGCCAGACGTTCGCGGAGGAGTTGCGCCGGAGTCTCGCTGCCTGCGAGGATGCCACGAGCGCGCGTGTCCTCGGCCATCGGGCGTCCAACTGGTCGGTCACGGCCCGCTCCCTCTGGGCGCTGGATGTCGTCCATGAGGCGGGCCTGAGGTACGATTCGAGCATCTTTCCCGTGCGGACGCGTCTCTACGGCATTCCGGGCCGGCCGCGCCATGTTCACCGGCTGCCGACGGGCCTGTTGGAGGTGCCGCCGTCGACCGTGCGAGTAGCCGGTCGAACGATCCCGTTCTCCGGAGGGTTCTTCCTGCGCGCGCTGCCGTATGCTTTCATCCGATGGGCGATCCGGCGCGTGAACGCGGAAGGGCATCCGGCAGTCGTCTACCTGCATCCGTGGGAGTTGGATACCAGCCAGCCGCGTGACCTGGACATCCCGTTCACCGGCCGGGTGATTCATTACCTGAACCTGAGCACGACGGAACGAAAACTCCGCGCCCTCTGCTCCTCGTTTCCGTTCGGTCCGGTTCGTGAGGTCGTCCCGTTATGACGCCGCAGATCGACCTGATGAGCGCGGCCGATGCCCCGCGATGGGATGCGTATGTGGCCGGTTCCTCACGGGCCACGCTGTTCCACACGACCGGCTGGAAGCGGGTCGTGGAGGAGACGTACGGGCATCCGGGGTTGTACCTGTGGGCCCGGTCGGGCGGCCGGGTGTGCGGTATCCTGCCGGTCTTCCTATGCGGGAGCCGAGTGACCGGCCGGGCATTGATCGCGCTTCCGTTCTGCGCGACCCAGCCGTCCGTCTGCGCGGATGACGAGAAGACGGAGCGGGCACTGATCGACGCGGCGCTCGGCCTGGCGGAGACGCACGACGCCGGGTATGTTGAGTTGCGAGAACAGGACGAAAAACCCTGGGGCTGGTCCGTCAAACGAACGTACGCCAACCTCCGGCTTCCGTTAGTTCCCGATCCTGAGACGGTCTGGCGAACGCGAGCGGAGAGTCGGGTGCGGACGAAGGTGAGAGAAGCCATACGGAACGGGCTGTGTGTCCGCTGGGGCGGACCGGACGACCTGAATGATTTCTACGCCTTGTACACCCACACGATGCACCGTCTCGGCTCGCCGCCGCATGCGAAGGCACTCTTCTTGAATATTCTTAACGTCTTCCCTGAGCACACCGAGATTGCTCTCGTCCTGCACGGGGAACGTCCAGTCGCCGGGGCGTTCG
This sequence comes from Candidatus Latescibacterota bacterium, assembly GCA_016209865.1. GTDB lineage: Bacteria > JAAXHH01 > JAAXHH01 > JAAXHH01 > JACQVL01 > JACQVL01. The sequence continues at coordinate 10,603 of JACQVL010000156.1, forward strand.
TCATGCACGACCGGGGGTGGATCGGGTTCCCGTGGGCCGCGTCACTCGCAGAAGCCCACCCGCTGCGTCCGAACAACCTGCTGTACTGGTCGATCATCGAGCGCGCCTGCCGGGAGGGGTTTCTGGGGCTCGACCTGGGACGGTCTCCGATCGGGTCGGGGACGATGCACTTCAAACGACAATGGGGCGCGACTGTCCATCCTCTCGCATACTACTACGGTTTGGTCGACGGACATCATCTTCCTGGCCGGGATGCATCCGACCCGATGATGGTACGGGCGTCGCGGGTCTGGCGCTGGCTTCCGGCGCGCGCGGCGGCCTGGCTGGGGCCGCGACTGGCGCGGTTAATACCATAATGCGCTCGCTCCTTTCACGCTCCCTGACCCTCCTCACCGACCGCATCTACACCCTGCCGGTGCTCGTCCTGTTTCCGCACAGTCGGTGCAACTGCCGGTGCGTGATGTGTGATATCTGGAAGGACAACGCGAACGTCCGGGAGTTGTCGGTAGACGAGATCGATCGCCGGATGAGTGAATTCCGGCGGCTGGGCGTCCGGTGGGTGATGCTGACGGGCGGGGAGGCGCTGATGCACAGCGACCTGTTCAGCCTGTGCCGGTTGTTCCGGAAGGATGGGATTCGCGTGACCATCCACTCCACCGGCCTACTGATGGGGAAATATGCGGACCAGATCGTGTCGGCGTGTTCGGACGCGATCGTTTCCCTCGACGGCAGTCGGGCGGTGCACGACCGCGTCCGGGACGTGCCCCGCGCGTTCGACCGGCTGGTAGAGGGCGTCCGGGCGGTGAAGACGCGCAGGCCGGAGTTTCGAGTAACCGCCCGGTGCGTCATCCAGAAGCTCAATTATCACGACCTGTCGGGCACGATCACCGCGGCGAAGGATATGGGACTCGATCAGGTCTCTTTCCTCGGCGCGGATATCTCGTCGACCGCGTTCAACCGGCCTGTCCCGTGGGACGAGGAGCGCGTCAGGACGGTCGCTCTGGACCGGACGGATATCGTGCGATTCAAGGAAGTCCTGGAACGGATCATCGCGGAGCATGCGGACGACTTCGCCAGCGGGTTCATCGCGGAATCGCCGGAGAAGCTGAGGCGGATTGTTGCCTACTATGCAGCAGTCCTCGGCGACGAAGAGTTTCCGCCTGTTTCCTGCAATGCACCGTGGGTCTCGACGGTCGTCGAAGCGGACGGCACGGTGCGCCCCTGTTTCTTCCACCGGCCGCTCGGCAATATCCACGACGCGCCCCTGGAGACCATCCTCAACTCAGACGAAGCGGTCCGGTTCCGCCGGAAGCTGGACGTCCGCCAGGACGAGACGTGCCACCGCTGTGTCTGCTCCCTCACGCTCCGCCCGACGACGCGGGTGTAGCTCATCCCGCCCAGATCGCGTAAATCGGCGGCAGCGCCTCAGTCACCGTCTCCCACGTTGCTCCGGCATCCCGGCTGAGGTGCAGCACCCCGTCCCGGCGGCCGCACAGCACTTCGTCCGGCATCGTCCTTGAGAACGCGAGGCAAAACGTATCGATCTCTTCTGGACACTCGTTCGGCATTCCCGTCGTGACGCGGTGCCACTGGTGTCCACTATCTTCGCTGCGGAATAACGCGAACCGCTTGCCGCGCCGTCCCCACCCTCCGGGTGAGGTTGGCGACCCGCTGATGAGGATGACATCCGGGGCGTCGGGATGGATGGCGATGCCGCGCGTGTAGAGATGTTCCAGGCCCCGGTTCCGCCGTTCCCACGTCACACCCTCGTCGGGACTGCAGTAGAACCCGTCCGCCGTCGCGGTGTAGATCGCTTCCGGCCGTCGTGGATGAGTGATGACCTGATGGACATCTAGTTCTAACCCATCGTTGACCGACGTCCAGGTGGCTCCGCCGTCGAGGGTACGCATGATCCCGCCCACGTGGATGTCGAGGTAGAGTCCCCGCGGATTCCCCGGATGGGCGGCCATACTGCGCACGGCGGGCGGGCCGCCCGGCGCGTACCAATCCTCCGCCTCCTCCCGCTCGTGCAGCACCTCCACGACCTGCCAGGTTCGGGTCTCTCGATCCAGCCGGTACACGGCCGGCGGTTCGGTGCCGACGTACACCGTTCCGTCCCCTTCGCGCACCAGAATAGTCGTTGGAGCTTCAGCGAGGCCGCGAGTCAAATCAACCCAGGGCACATCGCCCGGCCGTCCCATCCAGACGCGTTTCCCGCTCTCGACGGCGATGAGCGACTGGTCGGGACAGCGCGCGACATCCCGAATGCGGTGACCTTGCAGACCGATGGGTTCGACTGACCCGGTCGATTCATCCCATCGGTACAACCCGTCGTCTGTGCCGATGATGGTCATGAGAGATCACCTCCTTCTCGTCACTCGTCACTGGTCACTCGTCACTGCCTCTACTCCACCCCTCCCGACGCCAGCTCGTCTTTCCCCTGGATGCCCTTGATGACGCGGGACTGGGCACGGCGGAAGTAGGAACCGAACTGGGCCGAGAGCCGTCGCGCTTCTTCGCGGTGGTCGTCGATCAGATTCCTCGTCTCGCGCGGGTCGTCGATCAGGTGGTACAGCTCATCCGGTTCCCCCTCCGGCCGCTGGATGTAGCTCCAGGTCGCGTCCCGGATGCACCGGTCGATCCCCTCGTGGTACCCGGTGATGATGACCTCATGGTGGGTGTCCCGGTCGCCTCGCAGCACCGGCGCGAAGCTGCGGCCGTGCATGGAGGAGGCGTTGTGGCCGAGCTCCAACAGGTCGAGGATCGTCGGGAGGATGTCGTGGAATTGGATGATCGCCTGCGTCCGGCGTCCCCCGGACTGGCCGCCGGGGAGGCGGACGATGAACGGGACTTTCAGGAGTTCGTTGTACAGCCGGTCAGCCCCCTTCAGGAATTTTCCGTGATCGCCCAACGGATGACCATGGTCCGCCAGCAGGATGATCAGGGAATCCTCCGTATAGCCTTCTTCCTCCAAGCAGGTGAAGAGCGGCTCCAGGCAAGAGTCGACGAACGCCGCCTCGCCCGCATAGAGTCCCTGAATCTGGCGCTGTTCGTCCTCTGAGGCCCAGGCGCTGGCCCGTCCTCCCATCGGTATGATCAGGCGCGGGCCGGTGTAGCGCGGGTCGGTGTACGTGTCGAACCGCTGCGGCGGGTCCCACGGCTCGTGGGGGTCGAAGCTGTCGACCCAGAGGCAGAGGTGTTTGTGACCGCGATTCTGTTTCAGCCAATCGACCGCCTCCACCACGACCTTCGCCGGGAACCAGTCAGCCTCTTCGGTAAACGCATCCGTGTTCGCCAGGAATTGACCGACCAGGGTGCGCCAGTGGGCAGGATAATGGGCGTTCACGTAATCGTCGAGGTTGCGACGGGTGGGAGACGAGACATAGGGGTCGTATTCCTGGCCGCGAACCCAGCGGTAGGCGTGGAACCCTTTGTGGTAATTCATCCCCGGCGCCCGGTAGTGGTACGTGTCCGAGATCAGGCCGCAGACATACCCTTCCCGTCTCAGAATCTCCGCTAAGGTGATATCCTGGGGATGGAGCGGGCTCCAGGGGCGGTACGGCAGCGTCCGCTGGCCGGTCATGAGCTGGCAGCGGATGGGGATCGTCGGCAGCGCCTCCGGGTAGGCATTCTCGAAGACGATTCCGTCTTCCGCGAACCGGTCGATGCGGGGGGTCACGCACGCCTTCACCCCATCAAACGGGCCATGGCCCTGGTTGTAGAGACTGACGTGATCCTGCCGGAAACTATCGAGGACGATGATGATCAGATTCATGCCGGCCTCCTGTGGTCGTTGAGTTTTTCCTTGACAGTTTTCTGAAAAATTTTATCATGAATACGATCATGTTCAGCGCAAAAGTGCATCCGCGATCGTGTTGGTAGGGGATAGTGTATTCTCTGATCTGGCGTTGTCAATCTTTTTGAGGTGAACGGTGAGATGGGTTGTCACTTTCACCTGATCGATCATCACACAGGAAGCCGGAAAGGGGGGGCGTTGCAGTGATCATGCTCATGGCTCCAACCAGGGTGCCGGTCAACGGCAACGACAGGCTCTATCCGCCTCCGGGGAGGTGCTGACAGACCGTCTGGGGTTGTCACCAGGACGCGCATGCTGAGCGACCTTCCGGAGCCGCGGATGTAAGATGTTTCGCGGTTTTTTCATTCTGTCGTGAAACGGCCGACTTTCTCCGGAGGACACAGCGCGCGATGTACAACCCTGAATTCTGGGAAATTCAGTTAGAACAGGCGACCCTCGAACGATTCCCGAACGAGGCGGGAATCTGGTTTGAGTCCAAAGATGACCGGGAGGCCCGGTATTGCCGGGAGGATCAGGTCCAGGGCGTTGTCAGCCGACTCCACACGTTCCTCTCGGAGACGTTGACAGAGAAACAGTGCGAGATCGTCCTCCTCTACTTCCTCCACCGGAAGACTCAACAGGAGATCGCGCAGATGCTGGGCATCTCCAGGCGGGTGGTCAGTCAGCATCTGTTCGGGATCTGCCGGAACGGAAAGCACATCGGCGGAGCGGTCAGTAAGATTCGGAAGATCTGCCAGCGGCAAGGGATCGAGATGGATGTCGTCCGGTATCGTGCCGCTCAGTATTAGGGGTCAGTGGCCAGTGGTCAGGAAAGACCAGGATAGGCGTCTATCATGACCATCGAACCCAGAGTTGGCGCTTCCCGGCTCTCGCCTCCGGCGGACCTCTCGTTGTCGCCCGGCGAGGTGCATGTCTGGCGGGCTTCTCTGGATGTCTCGGCGTCGCGCATCCAGAGCCTGCTTCGCACCGTCAGCGCGGACGAACGGGCCAGGGCTGAGCGGTCTCGTGTGCAGGAAGACCGGGATCGTTTCATCGTCGGCCGCGGGGTGTTGAGGGGACTCCTCGCCCGGTATCTGGACATCCAGCCGGATCAGGTGTGCTTGTCTTCCACGTTGTATGGGAAACCTATCCTGACCGGGACACACGGTGGAGCTCGCCTCCGCTTCAGTGTGTCTCACTCCCATCGACTGGCCCTGTATGCGGTCAGCCGTGACCGCGAGGTGGGCATCGACCTCGAATACAGGCGTCCAGGCCGGGACGAGACGCTGATGGCCATCGCTGAGCAATTCTTCTCGTCGCGAGAGGTCAAGGCGCTCCGCAGGCTCCCGGTGTCTGGCAGGGCTGAGGGGTTTTACGCCTGCTGGACGCGCAAGGAGGCGTATCTCAAGGCGAAGGGCCGGGGGCTGTCGCTCCCGCTCGACCAGTTCGTCGTGTCGGTCACTCCGGGATGCGCGGCGTTGTTGCACACGGCCTGGTCTCCTGACGAGGCCGCTCGTTGGTCGCTCTCCGACCTCGACCCTGGCCCCGGTTATGCGGCTGCGCTGGCGGTTGAAGGGGAGTGCCAGTGTGTGCAATGGCAGTGGCCCGATTGAGAACCGCAAAGAGCGCAGAGGGCGCAAAGAGTATTTCGGGATTGGGGGTTCGGGATTCAGGGGTTCGTGAAGAACAGAAAGTAATGAAAAAGGGCACAAACAAAAAAACCGAGAACACTCTCGGCTATCAAAACAGGAAAAGGGAGAAAACGAGTACGGCCGCGATGGTGAGCAACCCGTAAGCTGACTCACCATCCCGGCCGTTGCCAATCAACGAGCATGTCGCCTCCAGAGTAACAAGCCCGGTGGAGTCATGCTACCTCCTTGGTAAGAGTCTCTGCGGCCCGCCACTCACGTCCGTGGTCCCACCGTCACTCTGACCGTCAGCCCGCGGCCCATCCAGGCGTGCTGAGCAGCTATTCCGGAGCCGGGTCGTGCGCTCATCGGAACCCATCGTTTGCCCGATGTCCGGCAAGCCTTGGGTCAAACTCCGGACCGTTTCGGACGGCTGCCGCTCCTCTGTGTTACGAGGTCGCTTTCCACTCTTTAATATAGGTCATGACCGGCAAAATTTCAAGAGGATTTTTACGTTTTTTTCGAAAAATTTACCCCTCGTCCAGGGGCAGGTCGACCGTCTCTCTCCGCTGGATCGAACGGTGCGAGGCCAGACAGAGTTCGAGCGCGTGATGGCCGTCCCATCCGGTGACCAGCGGACGTTCCGCCCCACGGATGGCCTGCAGGAAGTTTTCGATCTCTCCCATGTACCCGCCGAATTCTTCATCGAAGATAAGGGTGTTGGGGATGACCGGACGCCACGACTTGGCCGGGCCTTCTTCGCTGTCGTAGAGGATCAACTCGAACTGGTCTTCGACAGCCAGCCAGCCGTTGTTCCCGTAGATCTCGACCCGTTCCCAGGGTTTGAGGCTCAGGGCGGTCGATGTCGTGTAGAGCGTCCCGATCGCACTGGAGGTGAACTCAAACGTGATGATCGCGTTGTCGATCGGATACCCGGTCCGGTTGCGCTGATAGTGGTTCACCCCGACGGCATGGACGGACCGGACGTTCCCCATGAAGAAGCGGGTCAGGTCGAACAGGTGGACTGTGCCCGACTCGAAGAGGTCGACGTCGTCGTAACCGAGGTTGAACTTGCCACAGAACATCGCCGGGTTGGCGACCGGGCCTTCGTCGACGAAGCGTTTCGCGCGGCGGTAGGGCGGGCTGTAGCGCTTGTTCGAGACGGTCATGAGCACCAGACCCCGCTCGTCTGCCAATCGGCAGAGCCGTTGGGAATCGCGCAACGACCGGCACAGCGGTTTTTCGACCATGACGGGCAACCCGGCCTCGAGACACGCGATGCCGTGCTCCGCGTGCAGGCCATCCGGGCTTGTGACCAGGACGCCGTCCAGCGTCTCCTGGCTGAGCATCGCCGCAGAATCCCCGTACCACCGGCAGCCGTAGGTCTGCTCGAGGCGCCGGCCGGTGCGCTCGTCCAGGCTGGAGATCGCCGCCAGGTCGACTGGCTCCCAGATCGTCTTCAGCCGCATGATCGCCGGGATGTGTTTCGACTGGGCGACCCCACCGGCCCCGATGAGGCCGAGACGAATCCGTTTGCGTGAGGCGCGCTCGTCATCGTACCCCACGCCGTACACGTCGCTCTGGTCGAACATTTTGTTGAGGGGAGAATGGGCGTAGGTGTCGTCGAGCATGTGGAGCTCCTCTCCTCAACGATTCTGCGTAAAGTCCCGCAACCACCGCTGATCCCATAACGACGGGAAACTGTTCTTCTTATACGGATGCTCAGCACAGACCTCGGTATCGAGTTCGAGTCCCAACCCAGGCTTCTCCGGCAGGAGAAATTCCCCATGACGAATCGGACTCCAGCCGCACACCAGGTCGTTGCGCCAGGGGACGTCATACTCGGCAAAGTTTTCCTGGATGATCACGTTGGGGGTTGACCAATCGACATGTAGGGCGGCACAGAGCGCGACCGGGCCGATCGAGCAGTGGGGAGACACGTTCATGTCCTGCGTCCCGGCCATCCCCGCGATCTTCTTCGTCATCAACAGTCCGCCGCAATGGGCGGGGTCCATCTGCACGATGTCCGCGGCGCGCAGGACGGTCAGCCGGTAGAAATCCTGCAACGTGTACAACCGCTCGCCCGCGGCGATGGGGAACGGCAGGGCGGCTTTGACCTCCTTCAGCAGTTCCAGGCTGTTGGGGGTGACCGGCTCCTCGTACCAGGCAGGACGGTACGGTTCGAGACGCCGCCCGATCTCGATCGCGCATCCAGCCGACAGACGGCCATGCACTTCGATCATCAGGTCGATGTCCGGACCTGCCGCATCGCGGACGGCCGCGACGAGTCGTTCGGTGTCCGACATCTCCGCCCGGCTCATCTCCTTCCATGCCGTCCCGAACGGGTCGAACTTCAGCCCCCGGTACCCGCGCGCCACCGCCTCGCGCGCCCGGTCAGCATACTCCTGAGGCGTCCGCGCCCCTCCGTACCAGCCGTTGGCGTACGCGAACAGCCGGTCGTGGCAGCGGCCGCCCAACAGCCGGTAGACCGGCTGCCCGCACGCTTTCCCGATCAGGTCCCAGCACGCGATCTCCACCCCGCTGATGGCGGTCATCACCGTCGATCCGCCCTGGTACTGATCCCGGATGAGGCCGCCGATGACCGCTTCGACATCGAACGGGTCGATCCCCATGACCCGATCCTCCACCCATTCGTGGATGATCGTCTGGACGGTCTGCTCCTGCCACTCTAACGACGCTTCCCCGAGCCCGGTCAACCCCGTGTCGGTCGTCAGCCGGATGAACAGGTAGTTCCGCAGTCCTGCGTTGGTGAGGAACGTTTCGAGACGGGTGATGTTCATCGTGATCCCTCTACTGTGTCGACACACGCCGCGTCACATCAGACCTCGCCAGCACATCGGGCCGTAATCGCACCCCCAGGCCGGGACCGAAGTCGAGCCATGCCTGGCCGTCACGGATGGGCACGGGGGTGGTGACCAGGTCGAGGTAATACCCCTGGTAGAACCCCCGGACGACCTCCATGATCATCGCGTTCGGGGCGGCGGCGCAGAGATGCAGGCACGCGAAGACGTTCACCGGCCCGGTGCAGTCGTGGGGCGCGAAGGGGAGATGGTAGGTATCGGCTAAGGCGACGATCTTCTGGGCTTCCGTCAGGCCGCCCGTCCAGATGAGGTCGATCATGATGATGTGGGCGGCCCCTCGCTCGAGCACCTCACGGTACGCGTACCGCGTGAACAACCGCTCGCTCACGCACTGAGGCACGCGGGTCTCCCGGACGAGCCGCGCTAAGTCGTCCACGCTGTCCGGCTGGATGATGTCCTCCATCCAGATCACATCGTACGGCTCCAGGGCGCGGGCGATCTTGATCGCACAGTTCACGTCCCAGCGCGAATGGCCCTCGATGGCGATGTCCATCCGAGACCCGACGGCTTTGCGGACCTCCTGCACCGTCCACAGCCCCTGCTGGAGGTCCTGCGGCGACAGGTGATGGCCGGGGGGGCCGACCGCTGACCAGCCGGCCGGCCCGGTCAATTGACTGCTCGTGATCTGCGGCGCGAAGCGATCCCACGGCCACACTTTCATCTGTGTGATCCCATCGGCCATCAGGGACTCCGCCAGCTCTCCGGGCCGCTGCACGAACCCGTCCTGATCGGCATACTTCGGGGTGTTCACGCAGGTGTTGTAGACCCGGATCGTGTCGCGGCATCGTCCGCCGAGCAGGTTGTAGACCGGCTGGCCGAGGGACTGGCCGAGCAGGTCCCACAACGCGATATCCAGCGCTGACAGGGCGCGCAGTTCCGCGCCCGCGTAGCCGAAGAAGTTGGCGTAGGAGAACAGATTCTGCCAGTGCCGCTCCCGGTCAAACACCGACTGGCCGAGCAACAGCGGCGCGGCGAAGTCGTGGATGACCGCCTCAATCGCGCCGGGGATGTAGTACGTCTCGCCCAGACCGACCAGGCCTTCATCGGTGTGGACGTGGACCCAGATCGTATTCGGATGTTCAGGAAGCCGGAGGGTTTCGATTGTGGTGATGTGCATGGTAGGGGTGTCCTCCAAGTAGGATTCGCCTTTCCTCCGTTTCACCCTTTTCTACACACTCAACCGCGACAGGTTCCACTCTTCCGTCACCGTCTTCAACAGCGTCCGGGTGGCCAGAAAGACGGTCAACAGGCTGGCGACGGAGCCAGCGGAGAGCATCAACGCCCAATCACGGGCCGGGCCGGTTCCGGCCAGGAAGAACAGCAACGCGATGACCAGGGCGAGGAGATGAAGCGGGAGCAGGAAACGGCTGGCTGATTCATACCCGGCGGCCACCGCAACTTTCGGTCCCTTCTGGCCGGCCAGTTCCGACCGGATGTACTCGAAGAGCAGGATATGTGAACCCAGGACGAGGCCGATCCCCAGGCCGCAGCCGATCAGTCCGGAGAGAGTCAAGAGCGGGTGGATGCCCGCGATCTTCCACAACCGCAGGCACGCGCCGGTCATGACGAGGTCAAACAGGAGCCCGACGACCGCCACGGCCCCGGCGACCCGGTAGACCACGATCAGGAACAGACCGGCCAGAACGAGCGCCAGACCAGCCGCGTACGCTCCGGGACGGACGGCGGTCGTGTGGCCCTGGGTCGTCGGGCCGATGGGTTCGGTGTGCACGGTCGCCACGGTCACCGGAAAGAC
>JACQVL010000161.1 GCA_016209865.1 Candidatus Latescibacterota bacterium
GAAGGGGGCTGGGGGCGTAGGGGTGAGGTTCAAGACTCGGCAATCCAATTCTTTTTCTGAACGTCTATAGAACGTCATCTTATGACAACTCCACCTTACGAACCGGTCATCGGGCTTGAGATTCATGCTCAACTGAGGACGAAGAGCAAGCTGTTTTGCGCGTGCAGCACCGAAGCCGCCTCCGTGAGGGACGTGCCCCCGAACACGCACATCTGTCCGATTTGCACCGGGCATCCCGGCGTCCTGCCGCGGCCGCTCAACCGTCGGGCGGTCGTCCTGGCCGTGCGACTGGCGAACGCCTGTCATTGCACCGTGCATCCGGTCAGCGACTTCGACCGCAAGAACTACTTCTACGCCGACCTGCCCAAGGGGTATCAGATCACCCAGAATCACCGGCCGCTTGCCACAGACGGGTGGGTGGAGATCGAGGTTAATGGGACGAGCAAGCGGGTTCGTCTGCACCGGGTTCACTTAGAGGAAGACCCGGGCAAGAGCAAGCGAGAAGGCGGCGTCTGGCTGGTGGACATGAACCGCTGCGGGGTGCCGCTCGTCGAGGTCGTCACCGCGCCCGACCTGTCGTCGGCGGCTGAAGCCGCCGCGTTCACGCGCGAGCTCCGCCGGATCGGACGGTACCTGGATGTATGCGACGGCAACATGGAGATGGGCAACCTGCGCTGCGACGCGAACGTGTCGATCCGCCCGGCGGGCACGGATCAGTTCGGGACGAAGACGGAGATTAAGAACCTGAACTCGTTCCGGTTTCTTGAAGAGGCGATCGCGTGGGAGATCGAACGGCAGCAGGACGAACTTCGCGCGGGGCGTGCCGTCGAGCAGATCACGATCCTCTGGGATGAGCATGCGGGCGTCGGCCGGCTGATGCGGGAGAAGGAATCCGCCGCCGATTACCGGTACTTCCGCGAGCCGAACCTGATCAACGTCCACGTGGACGCCCAGGTTGAAGCGGACGCGTTGGCGCACCTGCCGGAGCTGCCCCTGGCCCGGCAGCGGCGGTACGTCGAGGAATACGACTTGAGCCAGAGTGACGCTGCGCAGCTCGCCGAAGAGCGCCCGCTCGCGGACTATTTCGAGACAACGGTCGCCGCGTTTCGCGGTTCCCCCAAGCGGGTCGCCCACTGGGTGCGCAATCAGGTGATGAACATCCTGAACGATGAGGACAACGAGTTCAATGACGTCAACACCTTGCCGATGACGCCGGCCTACCTGGCCGAGTTGTTGAACCTCGTCGAGTCGAAAACCCTCAGTGAGACATTAGCTCCGCAGGTGTTTCAGAAGGTCCTGGAGACAGGACTCTCCCCGCAAGCCGCCGTGCAACGCGAGGGGTTGGCGCTGACGGGCGAGGATGAGACGCTGCAGATCGTCGAGCGGGTGCTCCGGTCGGACCCGGACAGCGTGCAACAATGCCGGAGCGGCAACGAAAAAGCGCTGAACCGTCTCATCGGGCAGGCGATGCGGCTATCGAAGGGGCGGGCGGACGCGAAGCGGGTGCGGCAGTTGTTGCAGGAACAGGTGAACGTACAACCATAGAGTGTGCATGAAATGGAGCCCGATCCTTGCTCTCGCGTGGTGACATCAACCGGGCGTTACGCGCGTTCACCCTGGCCAGCGGCCTGTGGGGCGCGTGGGGTCAGATGGTCGGCATCGGGACGGCCGTGTTCACCGGGTATGCGTTGTCGACCGGCGCGGATGCCTCCGACATCGCGTTCTTTACCTCAGTCGCCTACCTCTTAGCGCCCATCCAGCTCATCTCGTCCGTCTTCAGTCATCGCATCACGAACAAAAAACGCTTCGTGGTCGGCGGCGGGTTCTTCGAGGCGCTGTTTCGGGGATCGCTGGTGGTCATCCCCCTGGTCTTCGCTCGCTCGCACTGGTCCGCGATGTTCCTGCTGTTGCTGGCGCTGGGCCTCATCTGCGGCACGATGTACTCCCCGTTCTACAGCTCCTGGTTAGCTACCACCATCCCGGCCAACGTCCGCGCCCGGTTTACCAGCCGGCAGACGATCGTGAGCAGTCTGGCGGGGATGCTCGCCGGGATCGTGGCGGGCGGGTTCGTCGACCGGTTCGCTGAAGTGGAGAAACACACCCGGTTTGCCCTGGTGTTTCTGGGAGCGACGTTCCTCGGATGGGCGGGATACGCGGCGGTCAGCCGGGCGCCGTTCCCCCGGCAGACCGAGCCGCCCGGTCGCAACAACCTCCGGGGACTGCTGCAACCGTTCACAGACCGCAATTTTCGGCATGCCCTCCTGTTCTACGCGTCGTGGAACTTTGCGATCGGCCTGTCCGGCCCCCTCTTCAGCGTGTTCATGTTAGAGCGATTGCAGCTCAGCTACACGGCGATCTCTCTGCTCAACGCGCTGTCGATGGTCACCACCGTTATCGGGTATCAGGTCTGGGGCGGGCTGATCGACCGGTTTGGGAGCAAGCCGGTGCTCCAGATTCTGCTCATTCCGAGCGCCCTCTACCCGATCCTCTGGGCGCTGGCCAGTCCCGGCGCGTACGTCCTGGTGTCCGTGGCGATGGCGCTCACCGGGTTCATCATCTCCGGGATCACGATCGGGATCACCCCGTTGCTCTACGGTCTGCTTCCCCAGGATGACCAGAACCAGAAAGTGACCTACCTCGCCTCCTGGTCGACCTCCGTCAACCTGATCTACGCGCTCGGCCCGCTCCTGGGCAGTCTGCTGGTGCGGTCATTCAAGGGGGTGGAGATCGGGGTGATGGGGTTCTCCATCGGGAATCTCCAGATTCTCTTCCTGCTCAGCGCCGCCGCGCGGGTGATCCCGACCATCCTGCTCCGGTCCGTGGTCGAGACCCGTGCCATCTCCTCGTGGCGTCTGCTGTCTCAGATCTTCCAGGGGAACCTCTTGAGTTATGCCTACCATAACGTGATCTACAGTCTGGCCACCGAAGAGGGCCGTCGGGCGAGAGCGATGTTCGCGCTGGGGAAATCCGGCAACCCGCTGGCGCTCGAACAACTCGTCCATGCCCTGGCGGATGCCAGTCCCAAAGTCCGCAGTCAGGCGGCCCGCGCGTTGGGGGAGACGGGGGCCGAGGAGGCGGCCGATGTGTTGATCAAGGAACTGCTCAACGGGGCGTCGGACATCCGGAGTGAAGCGGCCGAGGCGCTCGGACGGCTGAAACATCCCCGCGCGATCGACCCGCTGATCGAGGCGTTAGACGATGAAGACCCCCGGGTCCGGATCAGCGCGATCCGCGGGCTGGCGGAGATCGGGGGAGAAGACGTGCAGGAACTGTTGTTCTGGTATTTTTCCAGCAGCTTTGAGCCGCGCACTTTCCCGACGTTAGTGGAGGCGCTGGCCAACATGGAAGACCAGCGGGTCGTCAAGCAGGCTCTGCAGCACCTCGACCGATTCTCGTCCCCGGCCATCCGCCTGCAACTGCTCAACAGCGTCTGCCGGGCGTTGGGCGCGGAAGGACAGTTCTACCGGCTGCTCTCTCAGGAAGACGACAAACGGTACGATGAGCTGGGGCGATTGTTGAAGCGGACGGCCTCGACGTTGACGACGACCTCGGCCCTGGACGGCACGACGCGCCAGGACCTCAATCGCCTGTTTCGAGACCTCATCCGCCACTACGAACAGAACAATATCGTGGGGATGATGGAGCAGGGGAGCGCGATCATCAACCTCATCCGGGATGGCCTGGTCGTCAAGGATCAGGGCGCGTACGAGACCCTGTCGATCTACCTGGTCATCCTGGCGATGAATACCTTCATGACCAGTGACGCCTGCCGGGACCTGCCCGTGGCCCAGGAAATCTTCCTGACGGTGTGTCTGAGCCGGATCGCGGAGTTGCTGCGGGCGTAGCCCAGGGCAACTCGCCGGGAGTCGCCCCTACGGCCCGTCGATCAGACGTCGTAGCGCGGGCAGGTCTCGCTTGTAGTCGGCCAGGCCGGGACTGTCGCTCTCGTTATCCTCAGGGTGCGGCTTAGGATTGTGCCAACCCTGGTAATGCCCGCCCCAGAGATGGCGGAGGCCCGGCCGGGTGCCGCGCTTGGCGGAGTGCCACAGGGCGGTGTCGAAGATGACCACTGAGCCGGGCGGGGCAGAGACCGCGACCTGGCCTGGCCAGTCGGTCCCCCTGTCGTCGAGTCGGGGGTTCGTGGAGTCGTTCAGGCCGCGCGGCAACACGATCAACGGGCCGATCTCAGGGGATAAGCCATCAGTATACACGTTACCAAGAACCCGTTCAGGGTTCTCCCGGTTCAACCCGCCTGGCGGGACCTCCCAGTGATAGTGATGATGCCAGCCGGAGATGTAGGGCTTCGTCTGTTCATTCGAGACCGCCCCGCCGCTGTGAGCTAAGCGGACGTCATCCTGCAGCACGGCGGCGAGCGCCTCGATCACCTCGGCTTTGCCGAAGAACGGCCCCATCTCAGGGCACAGCCGCAGTAACGGATGGAACACGAGACGAGGCGCGTCGGCTGAAGGCCCGCCCCGCTGCGCGCACAGCCGGTCGATGAGGATGCGAATCTCCTGGCACTCGTCTTCGTCGTAGACCGCTTCGAGCACGCAATACCCGAGGTCACGAACCTCACGGGCCTTGGATGTCATGTCGATCATGGGGGAGATCCTTCTCAGATGACGGTTAAAAGGGCGAAGCAGTGCTTCGCCCCTACTTTTCCACAAATTCATCCGTCCCGGTGCCCACGATCTTCTCCGAAAACTGGACGTAGCCGTACATCTCGGGGACGTGCATACTCCCGATTCCCTGGCACGTCCACGTCCAGTCTAAGCAGAGCGTTCGTTCCCGGTCCCGGTGGAGACGGGACATATTCACCCGCCACTGGTCGCCGTGCTTCGGCGGGCAGCTCACCCCGATGCACTGCGGGGCCATGCTCTCCCAGTCGAACGCGATCTCGACCGTCCATCCTTTGTCCACGATCCACGGCGCGTTCAACGTGCCGTCTACGTGGACCGCGGTCTTCATCCCCTCCCAGTTCCAGTCGTCGCGGGGGTTGCCCCGCCGGTGGTGCGGGTAGTCGAGCAGGAGGTCCCAGACACAGTTGAGGGCGTTGATCTCGAGTTCCATGTAGTTCATCGCATCCCCGTCCGGGTCGACGAACACCTCGAAATCCGTGTCCGACCCGCAGATCTGGGAGTCCCGCTTCGTCAAGGTGCCCCAGACGTCGGGGTCTTCCAGGTCCGCGCCGACGTAGAAGTACTGGTCGTCCCAGAGCATCTTCGCCCGCGTGGCGAAATGCGGAATTTTCTTCAGATCCTCGAGATGGCCGAACGAGTCGGTCCACGGCGCTTTCTTCCACGATGGCTCGTCTAAGCGGCCGTCGACCACGATCGGGCCGCTTGCGCGGTAGCAGATGTACTGTTTCGGCTTGATCGTCTCCAGGGCTTTGAAGATCTTCTCCACGCGTTCCGGTTCTTCCAGCATGATCTGTCTGATCTGTTCATCGGGGAGTGTTCGCACGCGCCTTCCCTCCTGTTCTGGGTATGGACGATTTTATCCTTCTGAAAGGACCATTCGAATCGGCTGTGTCCATGCCGCCAGGCCGCCTTCGCCGTAACACTCGATCCGGACGTACTTCAGGCGTTCCAGCAGGTCGGGCACGTCCGGGACGGTCCAGGATGCGGTGCGGTCTTTCACCGTCGATCGGATGACCCCGCCCCAGCCGGTGATAAACCGGATGCGCTGGGCATCTTCGGTGTGGATCGTCACCGTGCGCTCGTTCACGATGACCTCGTTGATGGTCACGCCGGTCGAGGCATAGAACCGTCCCCGCCGGATGCCGTCGAGGATGGCGTCTGCCGTCCGTGTCTCGGCCTGGACGACGATCCAGGCGACGGCGATATCCTCCGGTCGGTGGAGGTCGTCCGTCCCGAACCCCCAGAGCCATTTCTCCTTCGAGAGCAGCCGATCCCACCGGTCAGAGGCCAGGGCCGCCCCTGAGTACCGCTCGACCAGGCCATTATACACCTCAACCCCGACGGCGCCTTCGAGTGATTCCATCAATTCCTGCGGGAAATGGTTGAAATGCCGCTCGAAGTTCGGGTGGTTGAGGATGGCGAGTCCACCGGACGCGTTGATCGCGTCGATGACTCGCTGCCGGTCGGCGTCCGGCTCGATCACCGCCTTCGCCCCGATGTGGAGAATATGAGGGCCACGGGCGGACACTTCGACTCCTGGGATCAGGACGATCGAGGTCTGTCCCTGGTACGCATCGGGCGAGACGAGCAGGTCGTGGTCGGTGATGGCGAGGAAGTCATAGCCCTGGCCTTCGTAGGCCGCGATGACGGCTTCCGGCTCGCTCGTGCCGTCGCTCCGCGTCGTATGAGCATGGAGATTCCCTTTTAGCCAGAGATCATTCCCGCTCCGGTACGGGTTCTGTAGCACGATCGGGACCATGCGTTCTCTCCTCCTGCGGTCTCACGTTCAATTTCCTGTCTGCGATGGAGCCGTGTCATCTGTGATCCCAGAGTTGCCGGACGATGCGGGCGGCCATCTTGGGCTCGCGCTCGCGGGTAAACAGTCCCTTGCGGTTCAGGACGACCCGGCTGTAATGCTGGGCCGTCTTGAAATCGGAGAACGCCCAGATCAGCTCGCCGACGGTGTACGGCTTGCTCTCGATGACCTTCATCTGCTGGACGATCAGGTCCGCCTGGTACTCCTCGGTGAAGAGTTCCGGCGGGTCGGTGTGGAGGCCCGCCATCGCGTCCGCGCCGAATTCGCTGACCAGGATCGGCTTGCCGAAGGTGTGACGGCAGGATTCGAGGTCGTGGTCGAGCGCCTCGCACGCTCTGTCGATCCGGCCAGGGTTGTAGTACCACCCGTGGTACCGGTTCAAGGAGATCACGTCGCAATGCCTGAGGATCGGCTCGCACGGGGAGGGATGGAGCGCTAAGGTGACGGGCCGGGTGGGGTCCAGATGTTTCATCACCGCGCACATCCGCCCGAAATACCCATCAGCCGTCCGAACCGCCTGCTCGACATCCGGCGTCTCGCCCCGCAGGTTGGGTTCGTTGGCCACGCACCAGAGGATGACGCTCGGATGATTCTTGTCGCGCTGGTAGACCTCCTCCAGCATCTGCCGGTGGATTGCCTCTGTCCGCCCGGTGATGTGGAGAGGGGAGAGTCCGACGGCCGGGACTTCATCGATGACGAGCAGGCCTTTCTTGTCGGCGAGGAACAGCATCTCCTCCGCATACGGATAATGCACGCAGCGGAACGTGTTCGCATGGAGCCATTTCAGCAGGGACAGGTCTCTCACGATGACCGCGACGTTCATTCCCTTGCCGATGACCGGGAAGTCTTCGTGTTTGCCCGCTCCTCTGAGGAAGATCGGTTGTCCGTTGAGCAGCAGATGATCATCAGAAGCCGCGATCGTGCGGATGCCGACGGGCAGGTCGTATTGATCCGAGCTGTCGTGCTTCAATTCCACACAACACTCGTACAGGAAGGGATGGCCGGGGCTCCAGAATCGGGCCTCCGGCACGACGACCTGGCCGGAGCAAACGCCCTCGACGGCCTGCCCTTCGACCCGGACGGTCTGTCCGCCGCCGTGGAGCGAGAGTGCGACCGTCCCGGTCTCAGTCCCGTCAACCTGCACCACGTACTCGACGATCCCGCGACTGCCCTCGATGGACGGGGTCAACGTGATATCGCGGATACGATTCTTCGGAGTCGTATAGAGCTTGACCGGCCGGTGAAGCCCGCCGTACGGGAAGAAATCGAACGTCGCCGGCGGGTAATTCTCCACCAGGTCGGGCAGACCTTGCGGGACCGTGTCCGCCGACAACTCCACGTCGACGAGGATCGTCAGGAGGTTGAGCTTCCCGCAGGCGACCGTCTCGCTGACCTCGAATTCA
>JACQVL010000162.1 GCA_016209865.1 Candidatus Latescibacterota bacterium
CATATTTCTTCTCTCCCTCCCACCTTTTCTGTTGCCAAGCCGTTCGATTTCCGTTATATTGTGTCAAATTTCGAAATTATCCCTGCCATTTTTGCACGACTTCTCCTGCCATCGTCCGGTTGCACGGCAGCCGAGGGGAATGCCAGGTCCTGCTGGCAAGGCTGTCGCATCCATCTGTCGTGACCCTGAGGAAAGGAATCAGTATGATGTTCCTGATCGAGCACATTCAGCAGCTCTGGCTCCCCGTGGCTGCCGTCGCGCTCGTCCTGTGCGCCGGCGGGCTGGCCGTCGGGTTTTACTTGGGACGCCGGCGGGCGGCCGACCTCGAAGCCAAAGCGGAGAAGCGGGCGATACGCCTGGTGAAAGACATCGAAGCCCAGAGCAAGGCCGCCCTGTTGGAGGAAAAACGAGAGTGGCATCAGACACGAGCCACGCTCGAGAAAGACCTGAACGAGAAACGGCTGGAGATCGAAGAGGCGGATCAGGCGCTCGCCGTCAGGGAGAAGGAACTCGAACAGCGCCTCGACGGGCTGCACCTGAAAGAGGACCGGCTGGCGGCCCGTGGGGACGACCTGGCCACCCGCGAGATCGCGCTTAAGACCAAAGATGAACGGCTCGCACGCGCGTCGGTCGAGTACAAGACCCGTCTCGAAAGCCTGGCGAAATTGACGGCGGATGAGGCCAAACGCCTGCTGCTCGACGAACTGCGGATGGAGGTCAAACAGCAGGCGGCCCTCGAGATGAAAGAGTTGCTCGACCAGGCGAAGGAGACCGCCTCACGCGACGCCAAGAAGGTCATCGCCCTGGCCATCGAACGGTGCGCCGTGGATCAGTCGACCCAGTCGAGCGTGGCGGTTGTCCCCCTGCCGAACGACCAGATCAAGGCCCGGATCATCGGCAAAGACGGCCGGAACATCCGGACGTTCGAGGCGGCCAGCGGGGTCAAGGTGATGGTCGATGATACCCCGGAGGCGGTCGTCATCTCGTGTTTCGACCCGATCCGCCGGGAGATCGCCCGGATCTCGATGGAGCAACTCGTGTCGAGCGGGAAGATCACGCAGAGCCGGATCGAAGAAGTGATCGCGCAATCCCAGGTGCAGATCGATGAGTTGATCCTGAAAGAAGGCGTCCAGGCGGTGCAGGAGTTGAAACTGGACAGGCTGCACCCCGAGATGGTGAAGCTCGTCGGCCGGATGCGGTTCCGGACGAGCTACGGCCAGAACGCGCTGGAACACTCGAAAGAAGTCGCCTACCTGACGGGCATGATGGCTGCGGAGCTGGGGATCGACGAGCCATTAGCCCGCCGCGCCGGCCTGCTCCACGACATCGGGAAAGCGGTCGACCACGAGGTGGAAGGGTCGCACCCGGAGATCGGCCTGGCTTACGCCCTGCGGTACGGCGAGCCGCCCGAAGTCCAGAACGCCATCGCCGCGCATCATGACGACGCGGAGATCCTCTCCCCCATCACCTTCCTCGTCTCCGCCGCCGACGCGATCTCCGGGGCGCGCCCCGGCGCGCGCCGGAACGACCCGGAAGATTACATCAAGCGGGTGATCGCCCTGGAAGAGCTCGCTCGTTCCTTCTCGGGCGTGGCGGACGCGTACGCCATCAACGCCGGACGGGAGATCCGGGTGATGGTCCGGCCAGACGATGTCAGCGACGCCCAGGCCCAGGTCTTAGCGTTCGATATCGCCCAGAAAATCCGGGCGGAATTGACGTACCCCGGACAGATCAAAGTGACCGTCATCCGCGGGAAGATCGCGACGGGCTGGACGAATCAGACCGACCAGAAACGCGGCCAGACGGTCCCGGAACGCCGCCGCCATCAGGGCCACTACGGCCGGTCCTCCCGTCAGGAACGGACGACTATCGGCCATACGGCGGCGAGTTAACATCAGTGACGAGTGATAAGTAAAAAAAGGTTGAGATTGAGGTTAAGGTTGAGAATGACCAGAGATTTTGAATCCTAATCTTAACCTCAACCTTAACCTGCTCGTCACTTGTCACTCGTCACTCGTCACTGCTGTTATGTCCCTCACCGCTCGGATCAAGGAGCACGCCCACACCCTGGGGTTCGACTTAGTCGGCGTGGCGCCGGTTCAGCCCGTTCCGCATGGGCAGTTCTACGCCGAATGGCTCGCCCAGGGGTTCGCCGGGGAGATGGCGTACCTGGCCCGTCACGTCGAACGACGGCAGCAGCCCGATGCCGTCCTGCCGGGCGTACGGTCGGTCGTCGTGGTGGGGATGAATTATTACACCGCTGACTCCGACAAACCATCCGATGATACCCCGCGCGGCGTCATCGCCCGGTACGCGCGCGGCCGGGACTACCACGACGTGATGACCCGCCGGCTCGACCGACTCCTGTCGTTGATCCGGGCTGAGGCGGGAGAGCCGGTTCAGGGAAAGACCTGCGTCGACACCGGCCCGGTGCTCGAACGCGACTTAGCCAGCCTGGCCGGCCTCGGCTGGTTCGGGAAGCATACCAACCTGATCAACAAGCGCGCAGGCTCCTGGTTCCTGCTCGGCGAACTCTTCCTCGACCTCGTCCTGGAGTACGATCAGCCCGCCACCGCCCACTGCGGCACCTGCACCCGCTGCATCGAGGCGTGTCCCACCCAGGCGATCATCGAGCCGTACGTCGTCGATGCCCGGCGGTGCATCTCCTACCTGACGATCGAGCTGAAGGGGAGCATCCCGGAGGAATTCAGGCTGCTGATCGGCAACCGGGTGTTCGGCTGCGACGACTGTCAGGACGTCTGTCCCTGGAACCGCAAGGCTCCGATCACCGAAGAGCCGGATGTCCTCCCTCGGGAAGGGACTGAATACCCGGCATTGCTCGACCTGATCGGCCTTTCCCCGGATGCGTTCCGCGGCCGGTTCAAGGGCAGCCCGGTCACACGGGCGAAACGGCGGGGCCTTCTGCGGAACGTGACGGTGGCGCTGGGGAATTCGGGCGATCTGCGCGCGGTCCCGGCGCTCATCGACGCGCTGCACGACCCGGAGCCGCTCGTCCGCGGACACGCGGCCTGGGCGCTCGGACGCCTCGGCGGGCCGG
This sequence comes from Candidatus Latescibacterota bacterium, assembly GCA_016209865.1. Classification (GTDB taxonomy): domain Bacteria; phylum JAAXHH01; class JAAXHH01; order JAAXHH01; family JACQVL01; genus JACQVL01. The sequence continues at coordinate 3,059 of JACQVL010000162.1, forward strand.
AATCCCGGATCGCCCTTGAGCACGCCCTGGAGACGGAAACCGACCCAGAGACACGCGCGGAGATCGAGCGGGCGATGATCCAGGCACCACAGGATTGGGCGTTTCATCAAAAGAGGGGCTGTAACAATGAACAAACAACTGACGATGATCTATTGGAAGGGCGAAAAATTTTGGCTCGGCAAGTTACTTGAGTACCCGGAAATCATGACGCAAGGCGAAACTGTGGAGGAGCTGGAAGAAAACCTCAAGGATGCGTATCAACTTCTGGTCATGGATGACGTGCCGGATCATCATCGGATAAAAGAAATCTCAGTATGAAACGAGGTGAGCTCATTCGTCAGCTCACGCAGGCGGGCTGCGTGTTGTACCGACACGGCTCTCGGCACGATATCTACTTGAATCCGGCCACAGGACAGAAGCAATCTGTGCCGAGGCACACAGAAATTGACGACGCCTTGGCAAAGCACATCAAGAAGTATTTGGGGCTGAAAGTGTAGGGATGGCCTTGTGCAGGCTGGGGACTCCTGGAGCCCCTATACAACCCAGAATTCCTGTAAACCTTCGCACTCATGCCTGAACCCGAACGCGCGACCTTCCCCCCGCTGACTCCGGCGCTCCAATCAAACCGCCTGCTCGACCTGCTGAAGCTCTTCGGTCCGGGCGCGATTATCGCGTCTGTCACGATCGGGAGCGGGGAGACGATCTTCGCATCCCGTGGCGGCGCGATCTTCGGGTACGGGATGCTGTGGTGCTTCGTCCTGGGACTGCTGATGAAGGGGGTGCAGGTCTACACCGCGACCCGGTACATCACCCTGACCGGAGAGCATCCGATGGAGCACTGGGCGCGGTTTCCAGGGCCACGAGCCTGGTTTCCGGCGTGCTTCGGGACGATCTGCGTGCTGTCCTTTCCGTTCTTCCTCTCCGGCCTGCCCGTCATGTTAGGCACGCTGATGCGCTGGATCGTCGGGACGGGCTCTCCGCAGGTCTGGGGGACGCTGGTCATCCTCATCGCGGTGACGGCCACGCTGCTCCAGACGTACACCATCCTGGAGAAAGCCCAGACGGTCATCGTCGGCCTCCTGCTGGTCTGCGTGATGGCCGCCGCCGTCGGGGCGCAGCCTTCCTGGCTGGCGGCGCTCCAGGGGATGTTCCTGCCGACGCTCCCGCAGTACGACGCCTGGGTGCGGACGGCCTACCCCGCCATCGCCGCCCGGCCGCCCTGGGTGGAGGTGGCGACCTACATGGGCGTCATTGGGGGCGGGACGCAGGACTACTTAGCGTACGTCGGGATGATGCGGGAAAAGGGATGGGGGATGCTCGGCCGGACGGAGCAGGGAATTGCCACCGATAGAGTTGACAACCCCGCGAACGCGGGAATCTACACGCCCGTCCCCCTGTCCGACCGTCCGGAGAACGTCCGAACCGGCCTGGCCTGGCTGAAAGCCCCGCTGACCGATGCCGTCATCTCGTTCGCCTCTGTCCTGGTCTTTGCGCTCGCGTTCATGCTGCTCGGAGCGACGATCCTGCACACCCAGCGTCTCATCCCCGACGGGTTCGACCTGCTCACCCTCCAGGCGCAATTCCTGACCCAGCTGCATCCCCGGCTCCTCTTCGTCTACCAGCTCGGCATCTTCACCGCGTTCTTCGGGACGATCTACGGGGCGTACGAGCTGTACGCCCGGACAGCCTATGAGTGCTTCCGTCCCGTCTTCCCGGCGTTCCGGCGGCTCCCGCTTCCGACCGTCCGCCGGTGGGTGGTGAGCTACACCGGCCTGGTCGGACTGGTGCTCGTCTGGACCGGCTGGGAGCCGATCTGGCTGATCACGTTCCCCGCCATCCTGACCGGCGTCTTCATGTGCGGCGTCTGGTGTCTCGCCATGATCTGGACGGATCGGCGGTTCCTGCCCGGGCCGTATAGGATGGGAATAGGGCTGTTGCTCCTGAACGGGATTTCTGGCCTGGCGATGGCGGCGTTTGGCGTCAAGGCGATCGTAGACTATCTGACCGGACTGTGATCGAGGAGGAGAGGCTGGATGAAACTCAGTTGCATCACCTTTACGTTCCCGCTGCTTGCGATGGAGCAGGCCGCCGCGATCTTCAAAATTCTCGGCTTCGAGTACATCGACATCATCGGGTACACGAAAGCCCCGTTCGACGCGATCACCCCGTGGGACATCCAGCGCGACCCGAAAGCGATGCAGACGAAGTTCGAGGCGGTGACCACCCGGCACGGGTTCAAGCCGAACGACTACTTCTTCACGTTCGGGGAAGGGTTCACCGACCGGCCGGTCAACACCCCGAATCTCGACCTCCGGGCGGAGAACCGGGACGTGTTCAGGCACGTCGTCGCGTTCTGCCGGAAGAACGGACTCCGGCACATCACGATGCTCCCCGGCGTCATCTGGGACGACCTGGGGCCCGACCGGTCGCTCGAACTGGCCTCGGACGCGCTGCGCGAGCTGGTCGACATCGCGGGCGAGGCCGGCCTTCCGGTGGGCATCGAGCCCCATCTGCAATCCGTGTCGGAGTCGATCCCCCGGACGCAGCAGTTGTTAGCGATGACGAAGGGACTCACCCTGACGCTCGATTACACCCATTTCATCGCGCAGGACATTCGGCAGAATGAGATCGACGTGTTAGCCCCGCATGCCTCCCACTTCCACGCCCGACAGGGCGCGCCGGGTCGCCTCCAGGCGGGGATGGATGACGGGACGATCGATTATCCGGCCGTCGCGCGGACGCTGAAACGAGCCGGGTACGACGGGTTCCTGACCCTGGAGTACTCCTACCAGTCCTGGCAGGGATGCGATAAGACCGAGAACGTCTCGGAGACGATTCGACTGATGGAGCAGTTAGTCGCGGCGATGTAAGCCCCTCACCATCTCCCCATCCCTCTTCCTCTCCCACGATGGGGAGAGGAAGAGGGAGGAGCCGCTCGTCTTGCGCTGTGCTCCCCTCTCCCCGCCGTGGGAGAGGGGCCGGGGGTGAGGGGGCACCGAAAAAATGCTTGACTCAACGACTCGACCGTGTTATATTGTTTGCCTCACCGTCTTTCCATCCTGACGAGGAGTGCGATGAACCTCTGTATCCGATGGTGTTGGCTGGTTGGCGTCATCCTTTCGGTCATCGCCTGCGCCGGCTCGAAGCAGGGCCGGGTGCCGTCCCGTACCACGCCCCCGGTGAGACCCCTTCCCTCGACCGACCGGGAGAAGTTGGCGGCGGACCAGCGTGCGCCTGAGGAGTCGATGGCGGAGGAGGATGACCCCCGTCGCATCCTGGAGCGGGCGCAGCGCCAGTACGACCTCGCCCGGGCGGCGGCGGAACGGAAGGACATCGGAGCGGCCAGGACGGCGATCGACGAAGCGTTACGATTGATGGTGGCCATCAGCGCGGTGGAGGATTCCGACCTGGCGCTCCCGAAGGAGAGTCTGTTGAAGCAGCTCTCGAAGTTGATCGTGGCCATCCATGAAGGCCGGATCGGCGGAGGGACGAAAGGAGTGATCGCGTTTACGTTCAACAACCGGGTCGAGCGGGAGATCAAGCGGTTCACGGGACGTGAACGGCGCGGCCTGGTCGAGGCGTATGCCCGGTCGGGCCTGTACCGTACGGTCATCGAACGGGAGTTAGCGGCGCGTGGGTTGCCCGACGCCCTGCTCTGGCTGCCGGTCGTCGAGAGCGGGTTTACCCCGAAGGCCCGGTCGCAGGCCCAGGCGGTCGGCCTCAGGCAGGTCATCAGGGCCACCGGCCAGCGGTACGGGCTGAAGCGGGATGCGTGGACGGACGACCGGATGAACCCGGAC
>JACQVL010000166.1 GCA_016209865.1 Candidatus Latescibacterota bacterium
CCCGTATCCCTCGTTGAACGACAAATATACGATCTTCGGCCAGGTGACCGAGGGGCAGGAGGTCGTGAACAAGATCGGGGGCGTCCAGCGCGGCCCGGGTGACAAGCCGACGACCCCGGTCGTGCTCACGAAGGTCACGATCGAGCGGGTGAAGTAGAGCAAGGACGAAACGGAATAAGGACGAAGGACGAAACGGCGAACCGGTCATGCCCGCGCACGCGAAAATCCTTTTCGTCCTTCATACTTCGTCCTTTGTCCTTGCTTTCCAGGAGGCCTGGCCATGGCTGAGCCTGCCGTCCGCGTTGGCACGACCGACGAGGGGACGGACGCTGATCGGGCGCTCGTCCGGGGGTTGGGGCTGGTCGAGGCGACGACGATCGTCATGGGTGGCATCATCGGGTCGGGGATCTTCCGCGCGCCGAGCTTCGTCGCCCAGGCGGTGGGGTCGCCCGGCATGAGCATCATGGTCTGGCTCGTCTGCGGACTGATCGCCTTGTTCGGCGCGCTGTGCTACGCCGAGCTGACGTCCGCCCTGCCGCACACGGGCGGGACGTACGTCTACCTCCGAGAAGCCTATGACGCCCCGATCATCACGTTCCTGTACGGCTGGGTGTACTTCCTCGTCATCCAGGCGGCCGGGATCGCGGCGGTCGCCACCGTGTTCGCCACGTACGTGGCGAGCATCATCAATACCGTGGAAGGCGCAACGCTGGGCGTCTGGACGCAGCGGGGGATTGCGCTCGGCTGCATCTGGCTGCTGACGGTCATCAACTGTATCGGCGTCCGGGTCGGCGGCCAGGTCTCCAACCTGTTCACGTTCCTGAAAACAAGCGCGATCGTCGTGCTGATCGCCCTGGGTTTCATCTTTGCCGAGAAAGGGAGCATCGCTCATTTCACCCCGTTCTGGGGGGCGAGCACGGACGGCGGGTTCAACCCCGGCGTGTTCGGCGCGGCGATGATCACCGCCCTGTTCGCGTACGAAGGGTGGACGTTCTCCAGTTACGTCGGGGGCGAAGTCCGCAACCCGAGGCGCAACCTGCCGCTGTCGATCCTCATCGGGATCAGCGCGGTGATGGTCATCTACCTGCTCGTCAATTTCGTCTATCTGTACATCCTGCCGTTCGAGCAGCTCCAGCAATCCGAATGGGTAGCGGCGGACACGATGCGGGTCCTCGTCGGCCCGGCCGGCGCGCTCCTGATCTCGATCGCGGTGATGTGTTCGACGTTCGGGACGGTTAACATCATGCTCCTGACGTCGCCGCGCATCTACTACGCGATGGCGCGGGACGGGATGCTCTTCCAGGGGCTGACGCGCGTCCATCCGACGTACCGGACTCCCGCCAACGCCATCCTCGTCCAGGGATTGCTCGCCTCCGCCTTCGCGGTGGCGGGCGGGTACGACGAGATCATCACCTACACCAGCTTCCCCACCTACTTTCTTCTCCTCCTCGTCGCCGTCGGGGTGATGCTCCTCCGCAAGAAGCGGCCCGACCTCCCGCGTCCGTACAAAGTCTGGGGCTACCCGGTCACGCCCCTCATCTTCATCCTCGTCCTCACTGGATACCTCTACACCCTCGTCTCGCAGTGGAAGACCCTCCAGGAGACACTCATCGGGTTTGCCATCACCGCGACCGGGCTTCCGTTCTATTATCACTGGCGGAAGAAAGCAACAGCCGTGACGAGGGACACGTGACGAGGAAAGGTCCGGCACCATCACGAGGTCTCCGATGAACTGTCTGATCACCGGCGGCGCCGGGTACATCGGGTCGGTGTGCGCCGACCTCCTCCTCCACGCCGGACATACCGTCTCCGTCATCGACGACCTCCGCCAGGGGAACGCGGACGCCGTCCCAGACGGGGCGGTGTTCTACCACGCCCAGTACGGCGAGAAGGCGGTCTTGCACGAGGTCTTCGACCGTCACATCGACGTCGTGTTCCACTTAGCCGCCGAGGCGAGCGTCCCGCGGTCGATGCACAACCCCGGCCTGTTCTATGAGGTGAACGTCTGCCAGGGTCTCAGCCTCCTGGAGACGATGCGTCACCACGGCTGTCGCATCCTGATCTTTTCGTCGACCGCCGCCGTGTTCGGCGAGCCGATCACCGTCCCGATCGATGAGCACCACCCGAAGAATCCCTGCAACCCGTACGGGGATTCAAAGCTCGCGTTCGAGCGTTTGCTGCGGTGGTATCACGAGTGCTACGGCTTCCGGGCGCACATCTTCCGGTATTTCAACGCGGCGGGAGCGACTGAGCGGCATGGTGAATCCCGTCCGGTCGAAGAGCATCTCATCCCCCGCGCGTTCGAAGCCCTGACCGGGAAACGTAATCAACTCACGGTGTTCGGCAACGATTATCCGACGCGCGACGGGACGTGCGTCCGGGATTACCTGCACGTGCGCGATGTCGCCCAGGCGCACCTCGTCTCTGCGGAGTATCTGTTGCAGCACGACGAGTGTGACGATTTTAACTTAGGCAGCGGGACGGGCACGACCGTGCTCGAACTCTTAGACGCCATCCAACGGGTAACGGGACGCCCTGTGCCCTACACCATCGGCGGCCGGCGAGCGGGCGACCCGGCCGTGCTCGTCGCCTCGTCCGACAAAGCGCGACAGAAACTCGGCCTGACGTTCGAGCATTCGACGGTCGACCAGATCGTGTCGAGCGCGTGGCGGTGGGTTCGGAAGGCAGGGTAAAGGGCTGTTGCCCCCCTGCCCCTCTGCTCCCCTGCCCCCCTGCGGGGGGCGCAGAGGGGCGGAGGGGCAGAGGAGAGGTGGGGTGCGGCTCTGCGCCTTCGGCACGTACGAACGCGACTTCGTCAGGAATCGGACGATCCGAAACGGCCTCCGGGCGTGCGGATGGGAGGTCGAGGAATGCCACGCGCCCGTTTGGGAACGGCAGCGCAATAAGACCGGCCGGTACCTCGGCGTCCTGTCGTTGTGCCGGGTTAGCGGACGATTGATCGTGTCGTACGTGCGGCTGTTGCTGCGGTATACCTTCACCGTCCGCCGGTACGACATCATGCTCGTCGGCTACATCGGCCATCTCGACCTGCTGTTCGCCGGCCTGCTGACCCGCATCCCGCGCCGACGGCCGCTCGTCTTCGACCCGCTCATCTCACTCTACGACACGCTCGTCGCCGACCGGGCCGCCTTCCCGTCGGACTCGCTCATCGGCCGGCTGCTCTGGCAGCTCGACCGTTCAACCTGCCGGATGGCCGACCTCGTCTTGCTCGATACGAACGCCCACATCGAGTATTTCGTCACGACGTTCCACCTGCCACGCGAGAAGTTCGTCCGGGTGTTCGTCGGGGCGGAGAGCGACCTGTTCGCGCCGAGGACACAGGCCGGACGGACTGATGAATTCCGCGTGCTGTTCGTCGGCAAGTTCACCCCGCTCCACGGCCTGCTGACGATCATCCAGGCCGCGAAGCTGCTAGAGACGGACCCGCAGATCATGTTCGACATCATCGGGTCGGGACAACTGTCCGACGAGGTGCATCAGCTTGCGGTGCAACTCGACGTACGGGCCGTCCAGTTTACTGATTGGGTGGAGTACGAAAACCTGCCGGAGCGGATGGCGGCGGCGGATGTCTGTCTGGGCATCTTCGGGACGACCGACAAGGCGGACCGGGTCATCCCCGCCAAAGTGTTCACCGCGCTCGCCATGCGGAAGCCGTTGATCACGGGGGATTCGACCGCCATCCGGGAGCTGCTGATCGACGGGGAGAGCGCGGTGCTGTGCCGGCGGGGCGACCCGGAGGCGCTCAGCCAGGCGATCCGTCGTCTGAAGTCGGACGCCGCATTCCGGGAACGTCTCGCCGACGCCGGACACCAGGTGTACTGCGAACAGGCGTCAGAAGCCCGGATCGGACGGGCGGTGACGGCGGCTCTCACCCGGCTCGTCCCGGATGAGTCGCCACGATGAACCGATTCGCCCGCGTGACGCGGAACCTCGCCATCCTGTTCACCGGCAACCTCGTCAACAAGGCGGCGGGCGCGGTGTTGTTCATCGTCCTCGCCAGGCACGTCGGCGCATCGGGACTCGGCAAGTACGCGTTCGCCGTCGCCTTTACCGCACTGTTTGCCGCCCTCCCCGACCTGGGCCTCAACACGATGCTCGTCCGGGCGGTGGCCCGTGACCGCTCCTCCGCCAGCAAATACTTGGGCAACGTCGCCGCCTTGCGGGCACTGCTCGCCGTCCTGGCGTTCTGCCTGACCGGGATCGGCCTCTCCGTCGGCGTGTGGACCGGTCGGATTAAACCGGACACCGCCCCGATCGTCTGGCTCGTTGCCGGGGCTGCCTTCTTCGCCTCCGTCGGCAATGGGGTCCGGTGGTCGTTCCAGGCGTTCGAGCGGCTCCAGTACGAAGCCGTCCTGGCCGGCGGAGAGAGTCTGTTGATGCTGGCCGGCGGGGTGCTGGTGCTCGTCTCAGGGTTCGGGCTCATCGAGCTGACCGCCGTGCAGCTCGGCCTGTCCGTCCTGGCCTGCGCCGCTGGTCTGCTGCTGACGACGACCCGCATCGCCCGGCCGGCGTTCGAGCTCGACCGGGCGTTCTGCAAACAGTTGATCATCGGGGCTGTCCCATTTATCTTGATGTTCGTCCTCACCCGGGTGTATTTCAATTTCGATACGGTGCTGCTCTCGTTCCTGAGAGGGGATGCGGAGACTGGCCGGTACACCGCCGCCTACAGGTTCATCACGATGTTCCAGATGATCCCGATGCTCTGCAATTTCGCCGTCTTCCCGGTGATGGTCGAGGCGGCGGCCGGTCCGAAAGAGGAGTTCAGCCGGGTGGTCGAACGGTCGTTCCGGTACATGATCATCCTCGGCCTGGGGATCGGAGTGACCACGACCGTCTTCGCCGCGCCCATCATCCAGTTGCTCTATGGGATGAAGTTCGTCGAGACGGCCCCCGTCCTCCGTCTGTTGATCTGGATGAGTTGCTGCTACTTCGTGACGAACGTGAGCTACTGTGCCGTGATCGCATGTCACCGGGAACGGGCAGTCGTCACGATCGGCGGAATCGTGCTGGGGACGAACGTCGTCTGCAACCTGTTCCTCATCCCCCGGTGGGGGGCGACCGGCGCGGCCTGCGCCATCCTCGTCTCGGAAAGCCTGTCGTGCGGCCTGTTCCTCCGCCAGGTCGCCCGGAGCGTCGAGGCCATCCGCTGGGGCCGGCTGTTCCTCCGGCCAGTCTGCGCGGCGGCGGTGACCGCCATCCCGGCGTGGCTGCTCCTGGAGACTCATCTGGTCGTCGGACTCGGCGGTGTCGCGGTCGTGTACCTCGTCCTGCTCCTGCTCGTCGGCGCGATCCCGGCGGGCGACCTGCGGCTCGCCCGGGCGTTCATGAGTGAAAAGGTAAGAGTGCAGAGTGAAGAGTGAAACAGAAAACAGTCTGGTGATGCCCGTGCCCGACTCGAACATCGAGGGGATCAAGGAACGGACCGACCCCCGGCTCGAACCGGCGGTGATGAGCCGGGTCGAGCACCTGTTCCGGTACCGGTACGCCAGCCGGCGGTGCGGGCAGACTGTCTTAGACGTGGGCTGCGGGGTCGGCTACGGCAGCCGGATGGTGTTCGAGACGGGACGGCGGGTGGTTGGTGTCGATGTGTCGATGGATGCGTTGCGATACGCGACGGTCCGGTACCCGGGGCCGGGGTACGTCCGGGCGTCGGGCGAGTGTCTGCCGTTCCCCGCCCGGTCGTTCGACTCCGTCATCGCGTTCGAGGTGATCGAACATCTCGACCGACACGAGGGACTGCTCGACGAACTCGACCGGGTGCTCAAGCCCGGCGGCGATCTGTTCATCTCGACTCCCAACCCACGGCATCTCTGGAATGCCCTCCGGCACTGGCTTCGCGGCGCGCCGTACCCGGAGAAACTGACGTCGGAGAACATCTACCACCGGAGAGAATACCACTACGAGGAATTCATCCAGATCCTGAAGGACCGGGAGTTTTCCATCCGGTCGACGTTCGGCCAGACGATCCTGCTGCGCCCGCTCAACCCGGTGTTCGCACGGCTGAGGCTCTTCAAGTTCCAGGTGTACTCAGGTTATTTCATCCCGAAGTACGCGGTGACGGTCGTCGTCCACGCCGCCAAATCATCGTAGGAGTCCGCGATGCTCACCGAAGCCCGGATCAAACGATTCATCCCGAAGCCGCTCCATCCCGCGACGAAGGTGCTGGCCGGGACGGTGAAGCGCCGGTACGCGAAACTCCGCGACTGGATCAGCCGGCCGAACCTTTACCGCCTGAGCACGCCCGAGCGGGTCGGCGTGATCTACGGCAACCCGACCGAGATGAGCCTCGACGAACGGCTGCTGCTGTTCGCCCTCATCCGAGGACACCGGCCGGAACGCGCCCTGGAAATCGGCACCCGGCAGGGCGGGTCGGCGGCCATCATCACGTGCGCGATGGAGGATAACGGCGCCGGCCGGTTGATCGGCGTCGATCCGAACCCGGACATCACCGTCAACCCCCGCGTGTTCCATGGACGGTTCCATCTGATCGCCCGACCCTCCCCCGAAGCCGTGGCCGAGGCGCGAGAGGCGGCGGGCGGGCCGTTCGATTTCGTCCTGATCGACGGGGTTCATGTGTACGACCAGGTCACGAAAGACATCGAGGGGTGCCTACCCCACCTGACCGATGGGGCATATCTGCTGTTGCACGACGCGTTCAATTACGGGGTGCGCGAGGCCATCCGTGCGGCGATCCAGGCTCACTCCAGCCTGCATGACTGCGGGTACGTCGGGACGACCGTGTACACGTCAGAGCCATTGCTCACGTACCGAGGCCTGCGGCTGCTGCGGTTCGACCCGTCCCCGATCGCCGACCCGCAGCCCCTCGTCGAGGCGGCTTACCGGGTGGCGGGCAAGCCGGTCCCGCCGGCCGACCCCGACCTCCTCAACCACGACGAATGGTACTGCCGGACCGTCCAGCCCTGTCCCTATTGCCAGAAGATACGGGTCTGAGTGCTTATGCGCATTACCTTCATCCTGCCGTTCATCAACATGACCGGGGGTAACAAGGTCATCCTGCAGTACGCGAACTGCCTGACCACACGAGGGCATCAGGTCACCGTCGCCTATCCGATCATCCCGCTGCGCTTCGGCGCGCCGTGGTCCGACCTCCACACCCTGTACGTCCAGGTGATGCAGGGGTTGGGCAACCTGCGGAAAGGGGTTCGCGTCCGGTGGTTCGACCTGCACGCCCGCCTCATCCGGCCGATGACGCTCTCCGCCCGGTCGATCCCGGACGCGGACGCCGTCGTCGCCACCGCCTGGCCGACCGCGTACTACGTCCACCGGTACCCGCCGTCGAAGGGGGAGAAGTTCTACATCATCCAGCACTACGAGGTCTGGAGCGGCCCGAAGGGACTCGTCGACGGCACGTGGACGCTCCCTCTCAAGAAGATCGTCATCGCGTCATGGTTACAAGAGCTCGCCGAACACCAGTTCGGTCAGCGCGTAGAACGGGTGATCACGAACGGGATCAACCTGGACGATTTCTACGGCCAGCCGCGCGCCGCGTCCGGCCCGAAGCGGGTCGGCATGCTCTGGCATTATCTCGAATGGAAAGGGTTGCAGGACGGCCTGACTGCGTTCGAGCGGGCGCGGGAGCGGTTCCCCGGCCTGACGCTCGTCCTGTTCGCCACCCACCGGTTCCCCGGCATCCCGGAGGACGCCGAGTTTCATCTCAACCCGCCGATCTCGACGATTCGGGAGATTTACACGTCCTGCGACGTGTTCCTCTCGCCGAGCTGGTCGGAGGGCTGCCAGGCCCCCCCGATGGAGGCGATGGCGTGCGGGTGCGCGGTCGTGGCGACGAACGTCGGCGGGATTCCGGATTACGCGATCGCGGGAGAAACGGCGCTCGTCGTCCCGCCGAAGCGGCCCGACCTGCTGGCCGAGGCGCTCATCGAGCTGCTCGCCGATGACGACAACCGCCAGCGCATCGCCTTAGCCGGACAGCGCCACATCCAGCAGTTCACCTGGGACCGTGCGACGGATCAATTAGAGGGGGTGTTTAGAACCCCGTGCCATCTGTGATCGCAGTCGTCGTCAATTATAACCGGCGGGACGACACCCTCGAATGTCTGGACTCCCTCCAGCGTGTGCCGTCCCCCGCCCTCGACGTGCTCGTCGTCGATAACGGGTCGTCGGACGGGTCGGTCGAGGCGATCCGGGCCCGGTTTCCCGGCGTGACGGTGATCGAGGCCGGGACGAACCTCGGCTATCCGGGCGGGAACAATTTGGGCATCGAGCGGGCACTGGAACGGGGCGCGGAGTACCTTTTTATCTTGAATAATGATATCGTCGTCGATCCGGACATCGTGCAGGCGCTCGTCGATGTGGCCGAACACGACATGGCTGTCGGGATGGTCTGTCCGAAGGTCTACTACTACGACCGCCGGGACGTCATCTGGTCGGCCGGGTCGCGCATCGACATGCGAACCGGCACTCCCCTTCTGAGAGGGTGCGGGGAGGTGGATCGCGGCCAGTACGACGCCGAATGTCCGGTCGAGGTGATCGACGGCTGCGCCATCCTCGTTACCCGGCGGCTGTGCGAGCAGGTTGGGCTGATCGACCCGACGTATTTTGCGTACTACGAAGACACCGACTGGGCCATCCGGGCGACCCGCGCCGGGTTCAGGATCATCTACACCCCGCGCGCCCGCGCCTGGCACAAGGTGTCCGCCACCAACCGGAGCGGGACGGCCCGCTCCCCGTTCCAGGTGTACTACCACATCCGCAACCACCTGCTGTTCCTCTCCCGGTACAGCCGGATCACGACGGGCAAGCACGTCGAGATGTGGGGGACGGTCGCGTTCAACGTTCTCAAGGTGCTGGTCGGGTACGACCGCGAGCGGAGTCTGGCGCGGCTGCGCGGTATCACCGACTACTACCGTGGCCGCTTTGGCCATCGGGTGTCCCTGTAAATCCGGGGTTCGGATAACCCCGGGGTACGGGATTCGGGA
>JACQVL010000164.1 GCA_016209865.1 Candidatus Latescibacterota bacterium
ACGCCGGGCGGGGAGCCGCCGCCCGGGCCAGGGCACGACATCCGGAGCCTGGGCGCGTCAGCCGACCTGGCGTCCATCGCCGGAGAACCCGTCCCCGTGCCCGATCATCTCGCCGACCCCCAGACCACCTTAGCCACCCAGGAACAACTCAAACAGGGAGAGATCTCCCCGATCGTCACCGAGGAAACACCGTCGGAGAAGGTCGGCATGGGCGGGACGGGCGGCGGCGGCAGTGGGATGAGCGGCGCCGGGGGCGGCCCAGGGAGCGGCGGAGGCGGCGGCGGGGGGGATGGCCCGCCGGGCACCTGGCGGTACGACACCCCCCCCAACCCGCGCCGCCTGATCACCTCCGTCCAGCCGAAATCCCTGCGCGACATCGAGGGCACGGTGAAGTTCCGCCTCCTCATCGACGAGTTCGGCACCGTCATCGACGCGATCATCCTGGAGTCCTCCGGCCACCGGGTCCTGGATGACCTCGCCCAGGAGGCGGTCCGGAAGTCCACCTTCAACCCGGCGACGTTCCGAGGCCGGACGGTGAAAGCGTGGATTACGTTCGGCTACGGGTTTAAGGTCGCGAAACGGTAGCCTTCCCCTTGTCGTTCCGCCTTCCCTGCTCTCCTGCTCCTTCTCCCTACGCTATCCTTGCAGTCATTCCCGCGAAATCGGGAATCCATCTCTCGACATTCCACTGTCTTGGCATAGTTGTTGCAGTGATTCTTGTAGGGGCATGATGGACGGTGTCTCGCCCCGGGCGATTGAGGAACGGGTGACATGCTGTTGAATCTTCTTTCAACGAGGTGCAATTCATGATCCGGACGATGCTGATTCCTGTCGAAGATGGCGTCCATGGGGTGGTCGCCTATGAGCATCTCTGGCGGTTCGCCGCCCTCTATCAGGCGCGGGTGTATGGCGTCCGCGTGATCGACCCGGCCGCGGTCGAGTCCGGGCTGCACGAGACGGCGGAGGCTCAAGGCCTGCTCGAAGAGGATGCCCGGCAGCGGCTGGCGGAGTTCGAGACGCTCTGCCAGACACGGGGACACCGGAGCAAGGCTGAGTTGATCATCGGGAATTTTGTCGAGGAGGTCGTCGCCAGCAGCCAGAAAGCCGACTTCCTGATCATCGGGGAAGCCGTCTCGGCACGAGGGGACAAGGACCGCCCGCGTGTGGAGGTCGTTCACCAGGTACTTCGCAAAGTGGCCAAACCCACCCTGATCGCCCGCAAGGGGTATGAACAGTTGAGACGGATTCTGGTGGGGTATGACGGGAGCGAGAAAGGGGGGCATGCGCTGCAACTCGCTGCGGATATGGCTGAGCGGACATCTGCCAGGCTGACGGTGGTGGCCGCGTGCGAGACCGCCCAGCAGGGCGCGCCTCTGGTCGATTGGGCGACCGCCTACCTGGAAAGCTACCGGCTCTCGTGGAAGCCAGTGTTGCTGGAGACAACCCCGAATGAGGCGATCACGCAGACCGCGCACGATGAAGGGGCGGACCTGGTCATCATCGGTTCCCACGGGAAGAGCCGTCTGCATGAACTGGCGTTCGGGAGCACGACGAACCATGTGCTCGAATACGTGCGTGCATCGATCCTGATCTACCGATAAGAAAGGAGCATGGTGCATGGTGTCAGACCTGGAGATCGCCCAACGCGCGACGCTGCGTCCGATCCTGGCGATCGCGGAAGAACTGGGCTTGCGGAGTGAGGAAGTCGAGCTGTACGGCCGGTATAAAGCGAAAATTCCTCTCGACACGCTGGAACGGCTGAAAGACCGGCCATCCGGGAAATACATCATCGTCACGGCCATCACCCCGACGCCGTTAGGCGAGGGGAAGACGGTGACGACGGTTGGGCTGACGCAGGGCCTCCGGAAGGCCGGAAAACGGGCGACCGCGGTCATCCGGCAGCCGTCGTTAGGCCCGGTGTTCGGGATCAAAGGGGGCGCGGCGGGCGGGGGATACGCCCAGGTCGTGCCGATGGAAGACCTGAACCTCCACTTCACCGGCGACTTTCATGCGGTCTCCCTGGCTCATAATCTCCTCGCAGCGATGGTCGATGCCCACCTGATGCACGGGAACGCCCTCGACCTCGACCCTTCGACGATCACCTGGACACGAGTCCTGGACGTCCTCGACCGATCCCTGCGCCATATCGTCATCGGACTGGGCGGCCGCCAGAACGGGATTCCCCGCGAAGCCTCGTTCGATATCACCGCCGCGTCCGAAGTGATGGCCATCCTCGGCCTGACGACCGGGCTGAACGACCTGCGGGAGAGACTGGGGCGGATCGTGGTCGGGCTGAACCGGGCCGGAAAGCCGGTGACGGCGGACATGCTCCAGGCGGCGGGCGCGATGGCGGTCCTCCTGAAAGACGCCATCAAGCCCAACCTCATCCAGACGTTAGAGGGCGGGCCTGCACTCGTCCATGCCGGGCCGTTCGGCAACATCGCGCACGGGTGCAGCTCCATCTTAGCCGACCGGCTGGCGCTCCGGCTGAGCGAGTACGTGGTGACGGAGAGCGGGTTCGGGGCCGACCTCGGGTTCGAGAAGTTCTGCGACATCAAATGCCGGACGAGCGGGCTGATGCCGGATGCCGCGGTCATCGTCTGCACCGTCCGCTCGCTCAAGGCGCACAGCGGCCTGTACCACATCATCCCGGGGAAACCGCTCGATCCTGGCCTCACCAGGGAGAACGTGGAGGCCATCCAGGCCGGGGGAACGAACTTAACGAAACAGATCGAGAACGTCCGGCTGTTCGGCGTCCCGGTCGTCGTCGCCATCAACCGGTTCGAGACGGACACGGACCGGGAGATTGCGGTGATCCAGCGGCTGGCGCACGACGCGGGAGCGACTGACGTGGCGGTGAGCGACGTCTGGGCGCGCGGCGGGGACGGTGGGATCGACCTGGCGAACGCGGTCGTCCGGGCCGCCAGCCAGCCGCACGACTTCCGGTTCCTCTACCCCCTCGACGCGACGATCCAACAGAAGATCGAGACGATCGCCAGCCGGGTCTACGGGGCGGAACGCGTCCACTACGAACCCGACGCGAAGAAGAAAATCCGGCTCTACCAGAAACTCGGTCTCGACCGACTGCCCGTCTGCATGGCCAAGACCCAGTATTCGTTGTCGCACGACCCGGCGCTCAAAGGACGGCCATCCGGCTACGTGCTGCCGGTCATCGACATCCGCGCGTCTGTCGGCGCCGGGTTCCTCTACCCGATCTGCGGCGAGATCATGACGATGCCCGGACTCCCCTCTGTCCCGGCCGCGACGAAGATCGACCTGGACGCGGACGGCCGGGTTGTGGGGCTGTTTTGATCGGTGGTCGGTAGTCACCAGAAATACCCTTGCCTGTCTGGAGAAAACGTGTACATTGGACACAGTGACGAGTGACGAGTAAGTCTCATTCTCTGAAACAGGGGGGTATGGTTGTCCTTCCCGTGAAGAAGATGGAAGGAGCCATCATTTGCTCTTGCTAACTCGTCACTCGCCACTCGTCACTCGTCACTGTTTTTCTATCCCACTGCGAGGAGGCGCTCATTCCTATGCCGCACGACACCGCCCCCAGCATTCTGATCGCTGACGATGAACCGGAGATTCGGGAGGCACTCGCCCGGATCGTCAAGAAACAAGGACTGACCCCGCGGTTCGCCGCAGACGGCCGGGAGGCCCTCGACATCCTGCAATCGTCCCACGTCGACGTCTTGCTGGCCGACCTCCGGATGCCTCGGATGGATGGCCTCGAACTGCTGAAGGCGACGAAGACGATCAAACCGGACGTCGAGGTGATTCTGCTCACCGGGCATGGGAGCGTCGAGGATGCGGTCGAGGCCATCAAGGCGGGGGCGTACGATTTCATCTCGAAACCCCCGCGCAAAGCGCTGATCGAGAAAGTCATCGCACGAGCGGTGGAGAAACGCCTGCTCGCCCTGGAAAATCAGCGCCTCCGGGAACAACTCGACGCGTTCCAGAGCGGGCAGACGATCATCGGGACGAGCCCGACGATGAAGAAGATCATGGATACCGTCCGCCAGGTCGCGTCGAGTGCGGCCACCGTGCTCATCCAGGGAGAGAGTGGAACGGGGAAGGAGCGGATCGCGGACGCGATCCATGCGTACAGCGCGCGCAAGAACGCCTCGTTCATCAAAGTGAACTGCGCCGCGCTGCCGGAAACCCTGCTCGAAGCGGAACTCTTCGGCCATGAAAAGGGGGCGTTCACCGGCGCGTCCACCCGGCGCATCGGCCGGTTCGAATCCGCCCATCAGGGCACCCTCCTCCTGGATGAGGTCAGCGAGATGAGCCTGGCGATGCAGGTGAAGCTCCTCCGGGTCCTGCAAGAAGGGGAGTTCGAGCGTCTGGGGAGCACGAAAACCATCCAGGTGGACGTCCGGCTGATCGCGGCGACCAACACCCACCTCCCCGACCTGGTGAAGACAGGCAAGTTTCGGGAAGACCTGTTCTACCGGCTGAACGTCATCACCCTGACGATTCCTCCGTTGCGTGACCGGCCCGAAGACACCCCGCTCCTCGCGCATCACTTCCTCCGCCTGTACGCCCGGAAGAACGAGAAGCCGGTCGAACGCATCTCCGAACAGACGATGGATCACCTGATCCGGTATCCCTGGCCGGGCAACGTCCGCGAACTGGAGAACGTGATCGAGCGGGCGGTGGTGATGAGTACCTCGTCGGAGATCACCCCGGATGACCTGCCCGGATCGATCACACAGACCGCCAGCCGGACAAAGCACTTGATGATTCCGATCGGCACTCCCCTCCCGGAGATCGAAGCCCAGGTCATTCGCGCGACCCTGGAGTACGTCGGCGGGAACAAGAACGTCGCTGCCGGACTGTTGGGGATCGCCAGCCGGACGATCTACCGGAAATTGGACAAGTCGAACGGGTCGTGAGCCGGTGGTCGGTGGTCGGTCAAGTGGAGCGCAACCGTCTTACGCGCCATGCTCCTCCGCCAGGGGTAACCGAATCGTCACGGTCGTGCCCACGCCTCCGGCGCTCTCCAGGCTGATGCTCCCCCGGTGTTCCTGGATGACCTGCTGGGCGTACGTGAGGCCGAGTCCCGTCCCCATCGCCTTCGTCGTGTAGAATGGCTGGAAGACCTGGTCGAGGTGCTCCGACGAAATCCCCACCCCGGTATCCTGGAACCGGACCTCCGCGCACTGCTCCCGATGTGACGCTTCGACGCGCAACTCCCCGCCTTCTGACATCGCCTGGAACGCGTTACGGACGACGTTCAGGATCGCCTGTCTGGCCTGCTGTTCGTCGATGAGCACGCGGAGCGGGGCATCCGGGAATTGCCGGATGAGATGAATCCCCTGACCCGTCGCTTCGCGTTCGATAAAACGGCACACGTCCATCAGCAGCCAGGTCAAGGAGTACACCGTTTTGTCCTGCCGGGGCATGTGCGCGAAGTGGAGGTATTCCTCGATCACCAGGTTGAGGCGGTCGATCTCTGACAGGATCGTCGTGAACAGTCCTTTCACGTCATCCCGCGCGCCCACGTCGCTGCGCTTTACCTCATCCGCCAGTAGCTCGACGTTGAGGCCGATCGAGCTGAGTGGGTTTCTGATCTCGTGGGCGACCTGTGCCGCCATCTTGCCGATCGTCGCCATGCGTTCGGATTGCAGCAGTTGATCGCGCATCCGTTCCTGCTCAGTGATATCACGGATGATGGCCAGACTCCCGATGAGACGCCCGTCGTCGTCCCGGATGGCGCTGCGCGTGAGGTCGATGGTGATGTGCTGGCCACTCTTGGTCACCCGCTGCGTCCGGTAATGCGTGAGGTAGCCGTGCGTTTCGACCTCGCGCTGAATTTGCTCCAGTTCTCCGCTGGCGAGATGCTCTGGTGGGAGGAGCCGGTGGAACGTCTGTCCGATCATCTCGTCAGCAGTATACCCGTAGATCAACTCCGCGCCGTGATTCCACTCCTGGATGACGTTCCCGGTATCTATCACGATGATCGCGTCCGCGGAATTCTGCAGGATCGTCGCAAAATACCGGTCTTGCTCCTGCAGTCTCGCTTCCAGTCGTTCTCGTTGCGTTCGTTCGACCAGCTCCTGCTCCGACATATCGGACATCCCCTTACTCGTCGAACCACGGCTCCTGCGCGTCTTCGGCCTGGCGGCAGTCGTCGCCGGACAAGCGACAGCGACGCTTGACGCATTCCGCATCCGCACCGAGGCACTGATACGTCCGAACCGGGAAGTCGGTGGCATCCCGCTCGAGGATCTCCAGGGTCGTCCACTTCTCCCGGAGATAGCAATAGAGGAGCCGAACAGATTGGGTGGCCATGGCAGCCTCCTTCTTCTATTTCCCATTTCCCATTTTCTATTCTCTCACAGGACCTCGCTCAGTGTCCTGGCCTTCCGTCCATGCGCTAAGGCGACGGCTTCGTTCGTCAACGCCCCGGAGCAGATGTTGATGCCTTTGGCAAAGCCGGGGTCCTGGATCGTCGTCTGAACAAGGCCGGAGGCGGCCACCCGCGTGATCGCGCTCAGGGCGCTGTTCGTCAGGGCGTGCGTCGCCGTCCGGGCGACCTTGCTCGGGATGTTGGGGACGCAGTAGTGAATGACCCCTTCCTCGATGAAGGTCGGGGCGGAGTGATGCGTCGGATGGCTGGTCTCGACGCACCCGCCCTGATCGACCGCGATGTCGATGATGACGGATTTGGGCTTCATCGTCCGCACCATCTCCCGCGTGACCAGATGGGGAGCGCGCGCGCCGTGGACGAGCACCGCGCCGATCAGGACATCCGCGTAACTCGCCGCGCGGGCGATCGTGTAGTCATTCGCCATCATCGTCATCACCCGTCCGTCGAAGAACCGGTCGAGCCGCTGGAGCACCCGCAGGTCGTGGTCGAGGACGGTCACATGCACGCCGAGACCGACGAACGCCCGCGCGGCGTTCGACCCGACGACGCCTCCTCCCAGGATGACCACCTGCGCAGGCGGCACGCCGGGGACTCCGCTCAGCAGGACACCCTTCCCGCCGTTCGTGCTGTCCAGCAGACTGGCGGCGATCTGCGGGGTGATGCGCCCGGCGATCTCGCTCGTCGGCAAGAGAACGGGCAGTCGCCCGTCCGGCCCCTCGATCGTCTCGTAGGCGATCGCCTCCACCTCGCGCTCGGACAAGGCATCGATCAACTCACGCGGGGCGACCGCCAGGTGCAGGAACCCGAAGAGCATCTGGTTCCGCTCGATCAACGGGTACTCAGGCGGGGCCGGCGCGGCCACTTTCAGGATCATCTGGGCACGGCTGTACACCTCCTGGGCGGAGTAGACGACCTCAGCGCCGGCTTTCCGGTACTGCTCGTCCGTGAACCCGCTGGCCGCTCCCGCCTCGGTCTGGACGTACACGCGATGGCCCTGATGGATGAGCGTGACGACGCCCGCTGGGGCCAGTCCGACGCGGAACTCATCCCGCTGGATCTCTTTCGGTATGCCGATATCCATAACACGCTCCCCTCTTCGTATCGGGTGATGGCATCACTCACGCATCTCCGGCGGTCGAACGGTCAGCACAGGGCAAGGGGCTTTCCGGACGACCCGTTCTGCCGTACTCCCGATGATAATGATTCGTACCCTTCACTCTGAGCAACAATCATGCCACGGCTGTTTGACCCGTCTCCCAGTGTGATCTGGATTCCCGCTTTCGCGGGAATGACAATAATGACAATAGAGAAGCAATACCTTGTATGAATCCTGATTGGAAGAACAAGGATCGTGTGAAGTCGGATGTTCATGCGTTGCGGAATGTCTTGACAATTTGTCGATGTTTTCGGTCACGGGAGCGAGACCGGAGACATTTTGTCAAGCCGGAACGGGCCAGAATCGGGGTCGGGAGGACATTCTGTCAATATCCCGGATGACACTGATCCTCTCCATCCCCACTCCCCGCCTCACGGATGACACTGATCCCCCTGCCTGAGCGACTCCGGGAAGGGTTGAGAGGGGATTAGCGTCATCCGGAGTGCTCATCTGTGTCATCTGTGATTCTGGCACAGGGATTGCTCGATAGAAGGGAGAGCGTGGAGTGAGAAAAAAGGGTGGAGCGAGAGATGAACTGGCTACACGAGTATCGCAGCCGGGTGACGACGGTGGACGAGGCACTGCGCGTCGTGGAATCCGGCCATCGGGTGTACGTCGGGAACGGCTGCGGCGCGCCGCAGCCGCTGGTCACCGCCTTAGCGAACCGGGCCGCGGCCCTCCGGTCGGTTGAGATCGTCCATCTGATGACCTTAGGCGAGGCGCCGTACGCCGCGCCTGAGATGGCCGGACACTTCCGGCATCAAGCGTTCTTCATCGGGGAGAACGTCCGGTCGGCGGTCAACGAGGGGCGGGCGGATTTTATCCCCATCTTTCTTTCCGAGATTCCCCGGCTGTTCACGGACGGGAGCCTCCCGATCGACGTGGCGATGATCCAGGTGTCTCCCCCGGATGAGCACGGGTTCTGCAGTTTCGGGGTGTCCGTCGATTGCACGAAACCGGCGGCGGAGTCCGCTCGGATCGTCATCGCCCACGTGAACCCGCAGATGCCCAGGACCTTAGGGGATAGCTTCATCCACGTGAGCAAGCTCGACGCCGTCGTGGAATCCGACGAACCCCTGCCCGAGCTCCCCAGATCGCCCATCTCTGACGTTCAGCGACGGATCGGCCAGCACGTCGCCGCGCTGATCGAGGATGGATCGACCCTGCAGATGGGCATCGGCGGGATTCCGGACGCGGTGCTGTCCAACCTGACGGAGAAACGCGACTTAGGGGTTCACACCGAGATGTTCTCAGACGGGATCGTCGACCTGATCGAGGCGGGCGTGATCACGAACGAGCGAAAGACACTCCATCCCGGCAAGGTGGTGTCGAGCTTTCTGTTGGGGTCGCGGGTGCTCTACCAGTTCACCGACAACAACCCGATCATCGAACTCCATCCGTCCCACTACACGAACGACCCGTTCATCATCGCCCAGAACGAGCGGATGGTCGCCATCAACTCTGCGATCGAGGTCGACCTGACCGGGCAGGTGTGCGCGGATTCGATCGGGCCGCGTTTCTACAGCGGGATCGGCGGGCAGCTCGACTTCATCCGGGGCGCGGCGCGGTCGAAGGGCGGGAAGCCGATCATCGCTCTGCCCTCGACGGCGAAGAACGGCCAGGCGTCCCGCCTCGTGCCGTTCCTGACGCCAGGCGCCGGGGTGGTGACGACGCGAGGGGACGTCCACTACGTCGTGACGGAGTACGGGACGGCGTTCCTGCACGGGAAGAGCATCCGGCAGCGCGCCCGGGCGTTGATCGACATCGCCCATCCCGACTTCCGGGACAGCCTGGAAGCGTTCGCGCGAGAGCGGCACTACGTGTGAAGAGCGGAACACAGTGGTCGGTGGTCAATGAGAAGAGACAAAGAAGACTACTGACCATGCCCCAGCAACGACCACAGATAAAAGCCGATACCCGCGACCAGAAACACCAGACCAGATGCTACAAAGACTATGAAGGCAATCGGATGAGTCCAGAACAACGTGACCGTCTCGATGAACAGTCCGATCAGCACGAGGATGCCCGCGATTTGAACGCGCCGTTGGGTCGTCATTCTTGGGTCTCCGCTTGAGTCGCCGTCGTGTCCGCCTGAGCACGCTTCGGAGGAATCCCCGGCTTCCAGAACTCCACATCCTGCAATTCCTTCACGTTATGGATGACGTCGTGACAATTGCTGCTCAGACAGGAGAGTTCGTTGACTTTCACGGCAGCCAGGGTAGTCTCATCCTTTCTATGGTACTTACTCTCTTCAAAACTGCGCGAGCCTGCATGGCAGTGTAAACATTCCCGGTTGTTGTACGGGGTGTACAGCTTGAGGGTCTGGGGGGCTGTCCCGAAGTACTGGGCATACACATGCTTGACTCCCCGAATTTTTGCGCTGATGTCGCCATACAGCGTGTAGTCCGTATGGCACGTATAGCAGGCCTGCTCACGGGGGATACGGTTGTTCTGGAAGTGTTGGGCCGGGACGAACTCGTTATCGTCCACGTACAGGCTCTTGCCATAATCCGCCATAGGATGGCACGACAGGCAAAACTCCGTCTTCTTCGACAGCTCGATATGTTCGGACATCCCCGCCCATCCGATCACCAGCGGCAGGAGAAAGATGGATAGGAACGCCATGATTCTCCCTCCTCGCTCCATGGCGGCCGGCGGTCTGACGGCGATCGTCAGGATCAGTCCCATCGTGAACGCAATGAGGATGATGAGTAAGGCTAATGGGGTGACCATAGTCTCCCTCTATGACGCTAACGCTCCGAGGTTTGAGGACCCCGAGATGTATGATAAAGGGCGGGGACAACAGGCCCCGCCCCTGACACGAGGAACGATCCAGACAATAGGGGTCAACCCTCATTTTTTGCCGGCGCTCCCGGATTTCATCGTGGCTAACCATTTCGACAGGGTGTCGAGCTCCTCCGTACTTCCCTTGAACTTCTTCTCATGCTTCTTGCCGTCGATCGTTTCTTTCTTGAGCAGGAACTTCGCGATCCAGTCGGCCGTGCGCTTGGTGCCGACGCCGGATAAATCCGGAGCATCCTCCTCGCCGGATTCAGCGCTCACTTGCTTCTTGATGCCCGCCGCCTGGAGGGAATGACACCCGTTGCACTCAAACTTGGTGAAGATGGGCTTCGCGTCTTTCGGCTTCCCTTCCTGGGCGAGGGACACGGCGGTCGAGAAAGTCACGAGGAACGCAACCCCCATCACCGCCGCGATGCCCGTCAACACCGCCACGATAAAGGCTGAATCTCTTTTCATACAGTCGTCCTTTCTGATGAGATTTGGATAATCAAGATGAACAATCGTTGTCGCCCCTACGAATCCATAACCAGTTTTGATCGTCAACTACTTCTATACAGCAAATCCTCGAAGCTGGCAAGGATAACATGGAGGGACGATGCCTGCTCCTCATCGTCCCCCCACCGTCTCCCCAGTCGTTAGAACATCGTCCGCAGGTTGAGGTACAGCTTGTCAACCTTCTGGGCAGACGGGATGTCTAACAGGTTCTTCTCGTAATACACGGACGCCCGGAAGTTCTGGTTGATGACGTACGTCACCGCCGGGACGATCCGGTGGTACTCGATGACGGGTTTCCCGCTCGCCAGCTTGTTGTCCGACGAATACTTGTCGTAGTGCAGCCCCAGATGCACCATCCGCCTGGGCATGTACCCGCCCTCGAGCGCCACGCCTTTATACTTAAACTCCGTGGCCGGAGTGGTGACCAGGCCGCGGTTCTTGTCCTTGCCGAACACATAGGCGGCCTGCACGTCGACCTGATCGTAGTACCGGATGTTCACCTGCGGAGAGATGCGGGTGAACTTGTTCTCGATCTGCGTGGCGGTGCCCGTCCCTTTCGTGTCCGTCCCCATGTAGTAATGGACCGTGGCCGTGGTGCCCTCGAAATCCCCGGCGACATCAGTCGCCCGCAGGACGAGCCCTGTCCAGTACTGCGGGAACTGGTTCACATCGGTCGCTTTCGTGCCGGGGGACATTCCGGCGTACACCAGCGCCCAGTCATTCCGGCCATAATACTGAACGCCGGGACGCGCGCTCGACATATCGATCGACTCTTCGCCCGCGCCGTTGGAGGATTTGATGAGCATCACCTCGCCTTTAATGTTCGGGAGTTGCGGCAGCCGGTTCGGGTACGAAGCGAACTCGAGCGGCGAGATGTTCCCCACCTGGAAGTTCAGGCCCCTGGAATCGGCCACGTTCGTGAAGTTGAAATAGAACCAGTTGAACTTGAAGGCGCTTTGTGCATACTCCAGCTCTGAGAAGAAGGAGATGTCCCTGTAAATCGAACCGGCGACAAACATCTGAATCCACAGCGGACTCCCGACCGTCAGCCGCGTGTCTTTGTCCGCAGGCGGCGCCTTCTTCTGCAACGAATGGGTTTCCATCATCACGGGCGTCATGTTGAGCCTGAACCCGAACAGGTTGTTCACTGACTCGATAAAGACCCCTTTGCTGTTCCCGTTTTCCGATTCACCTTCGACGGCCTGTTCGCGACCCGACACGGACGGAGCCGCCTTTCTGCGGCTGCTCGCCAACTGGTACCCGTTGCGCAGGTAGTCCTCACCGGATTGGTTGAGGCGCGGGAAGACGGAATGGCACGAGTTGCAC
>JACQVL010000165.1 GCA_016209865.1 Candidatus Latescibacterota bacterium
GTGTTCCCGGACGAGGGCGTTCATCAGGGTTGACTTGCCTACGTTCGGCCGGCCGACGATGGCGACCAGCCCCGTCCGGTAGGCCGGGTCTGCTGGCGCAGAGGAGGACGCCGGTCCAGGACCAGGCGGCAGGCCAACAGACGGCCCGTCAGAACGGGAAGATGAATCGGTCTGATGCAGGGGAACCATACGGGACGCACGCTCCTCTCCGTCAACCAATGCTGCGCAACAAACAGCAGTCACAACAATAATATCACCCTTCAGTTCGGTCAAGCCATTTATTTACCGACCACTGACCACCGACCACCGATCAGTATTGACAGCTTGGATGACGGCGATTACACTGTAGCTGAACCCAACTAAGCACGCTGGCCACTATCCGTCTACCACTCTTCACTGCTCAACAGCACCGTGCCCCCATCCTTGACCGAACGCCTGATGCTCCGAGCCTACGCCTGGTGGCTGCGCCGTCGCCGCCCGTACGTCCTGGATATCACCCAGGCGATCCGCCGGGTTGAACGGCTGCTCGTCTGTCTGCCCCCGGACGTCCCTGAGACTGACGCGGCGCTGGCCGTCGTCCCCCACATCGTCGCGTGCCTGGACGCCAGAGCCACCACGATCATCGCTCGGGAGGAGGCGCAAGCCGCGTGCGAGCAACTCAGCCTGCCCGTCCGCGTGGTCACGCTCCACCCGGAGGATCGCCGGTGGTCCGGCCTGCCCGCGCCGAGACTGGTCGACCGGGTGAAGGCGGATGGGGTCATCGACGCGGCGATCGACCTCACCCCGCGCCTGCACCTCTTGACCGCCGCGCTCTGTGTGCAGACCGGGGCGCTCATGCGGATCGGAGTCCGCGATCACAGGAGCGACGCCTTCTTCAACCTCCAGCTTGCCGTCCCGCCGGACGACCCGGCCAGCCTCACCGACCGACCGTTCTACCCCCGGCTGCTGCGGACGATCCAGGGGTTGGTAGGACGATAGCCCCCTTACTATCCCCCAGGCCCCTTTCTCTCCCACGTTGGGGAGAGAAAGGGAGGGTCAAATGGTCTGAAGTCTGATGAAGCCTGTCTCCCCTCTCCCCGCTGTGGGAGAGGGGCCGGAGGCGAGGGGGATACAAAAATCCGCTTGACAGTCGCGCAAGACCGGCCCATCTTACGGTGAGTTCACCTCATCGTTTCCGAATCCATCCTCTCCTTCTCCAGGAGGTAGAGGGATGCGACCTCGATCCGCTCTCCTCGGTTGGGCTGTCGCGCTCTTCTTGCTAAGCGTCATCAGCCTTGCTGGCGCGGCGCAAGCCGCCTCACCGTCGACAGACCCCCAGGCCGCCCTCGATGCTGGTCAGGCCTTGTACACACAGGGCCGCTTCGCGGAAGCCGAAGCCGAGTTCCAGCGCGCCGTCCAGCTCCAGCCGAAATCCGCGTCCGCCCGGTACTGGCTGGGCATGACCTATTACGCGCAGAACCAGGATAAACAGGCCCTGGAGCAGTTCCAGCGGGCGATCCAGTACGACCGGAAGGACCCTAACGGCCATGTCGGGCTGGGACTGGTCTACATGCGGACGAAGAACCGGATGATGGATGCACGGGAAGAACTCAAAGAGGCCGCCCGGCTCGACCCGAAAAACGGACAGATCCAGTATTATATCGGCCTCTCCCAGGTCGAGCAGAGCAAGCGCGACCCGGCCGCGCCGATGTACATCGCCATGAGCCGGCAATCGTTCGAGAAGACGATCAACCTCGACCCCAACCACCCGGATGCCTACTATCAACTGGCGCTGACGTACGAATACCCCTCGCGGGATTATAACAAAGCCATCCCGTTTTATTTCAAACAGTTATCCGTGACCCCCGGGCATCGGGACGCGCTCGCCCATTTCGGGAAATGCGTGTTCCAGACGGGGCGATACCAGGAAGGAGTCGCGCTGCTCAAACAGCTCATGGACGCGCAGGGGAACCACCCCAACCCGATGATGCGGACGGTCATGGCACAGCTCAACGCGTCGTATTTTCAGGCGCAGAAGCAGTACGATCGGGCGCTGGATGTGTATGACCAGTACCTGTCGGCCCTCAACCCCAAAGAGCGGGGGCTGTACACCGACCTCGCGTATGTCGCTTCTGAGGATGAGACGGAGCGGTATGCGCGGGCATCCGAAGCAGAGCGGGCCGAGGTCTGGCGCAAATTCTGGGCCAGCCGCGACCCCGACCCGGCGACGGTCGTCAACGAACGCTTAGTCGAGCACTACCGGCGGGTGATGTACGCGCGCGAGAATTTCTCACGCGGCAAGTACCCGTGGGATCGCCGGGGCGACATCTACATCCGGTACGGCGAGCCGGACGACCGCCAGCACTTCCTCGCCCGGTCGGATGAGGAAGCGGAGTCGAACTACCGGCCGACCGGCAACGCGAAGGTGGACGCTATCCGGGAGATGAACCGCCGCTTCCGGTATCGGCTGAAGGTGGATAACGTCGGCGTGCCGTGGGTCTTGGGCGAGGAGCCCGAGCAGCAGCCAGATGAAGATAACTGGCGTCCAGGTGGGCGCGGGTCGTTTATGCTCAGGGCGGGCCGGGAGACTCAAGGGCTGGTCTATATCTCCGAAAGCTGGGTGTACGTCCCGTATAACATGGAGCTCTTCTTCGTCGATCAACTGGGGCTCGGCTCGTTCGACTACCCGCTCCCCACGCACGACACTAACGTGGCCGTCGCCGGCCGGCAGGCCACGTACCATCCGCAGAAAATCGCCGAAACGCTGATCGCCAAGACCCCCGAGGGGTATCAACACGACTACGGCGGGCTCCCGCTCGATTTCATGTTCGATGCGGTGACGTACAAGGGGCAGAACGGCCAGACGCTCGTCGAGGTCGCCTACAGCGTCCCGGCCCGCCAGTTGGGGGATGTCGGGGACGGTCAGGGGCTGAACACGTGGTTCGACAGCCATGTCGTGTTGCGGGATGATGAACTCCGCCGGGTCGCAGCCGCAGAGGAGAAGATCGGCCCGATCGAGCGTCCGCTCAGTAAGCTGCCGAAGAAGAAATTTGGGGTGGACGTGCGGACCGCCGCCCTGTCGTTTTTGGCTCCGGCGGGCAGCTACCGCTCCGCCGTCGAGGTGCGGGACGAAGCCTCCCGCCGGATCGGCATCTTCGAAGCCTCGTTGACGGTTGACGACTACAGCGGGAACAGGCTCAACGCGAGTGACATCAAACTGGCCACTTCTGTCAAACCGCAATCCGCACCAGGCCGGTTCGTCCGGCACGGTCTGGAAATCCTGCCCAACCCGTCACGCCTGTACCACCGGTCCCAGCCGGTCTACGTGTACTATGAGGTGTACAACCTGAGCACGGACGCCTCCGGCCGCACCACCTACCGCACCGCCTTGAACATCACGGCGAAAGACAAGTCGATGAACCTCGTCTGGAAGATTCTGTCGGGGTTCGGCAAGCTCGTCAACCAGTCGAGCACCGGAAAGTCAGTGCTGCTCACGTTCGAGGACGCGGGCACGGCAATGGACGAGCGGAAGTACACCGCCATCGACACCGGCGACTCACCCGCCGGGGCGTACACCCTGACGCTGACGGTGACCGACCTGCACACCGGGCAGACGATCTCCAAAACGACCGAATTCACCGTCGCAGAAGAGCAGTGACGAGTGACAAGTGACGAGTGACGAGTAAAACAGCAACAGAAGCTCTTTCTCCTCTGCCCCCTTGTCCCTCTGCTCCCCTGCTGTCTTTACCCTTCCTCCATCACCTCGACAATCTCATGATCCAGGCCGGAGAACTGCGCCAGCCAGGCCTGCCGCTCCGACCGGAGCTTCTGGCTCATCGCGTGGTAGTCCGCGTCGGGATAGTAGCGGGACGGGGTATACCGCTCCAGGTCCACCCCCTCGATCTGTCGAGGCAGCCAGTACCCCCACTCCGGGTCCTGCGTCCAGGTGATCGTCCCGCGGGCGATCTCTTTCATGATCGTCGTCGAGACCTCGATCGTGATCTTCTCTCCCGGAAACCCCTGTTTCGCCCCGACACTGCCCGTATTCAGCAGATAACACTCGATATCCGGGTTCTCGTGCAGAATCTCCAAGAAGCGGTTTCCTTCCTCGAACTCCGGCCCGATGACGAACGGGTTCGTCCCGACTTCCCGCTTGGCCTGGCCCGCCCGCGTCGGGTCCCCAGCCGATGTCTCGATCGACTCCCCTAACATGAAGAAAGCCGACGCCTGCTCCGGGGTGAGCTTGACGACCGGCGGGACGATATCCTGCCGGCGAGTAATGAAAATAACCTTATGGGCTTTCTCCAGGTCGATCGACTCGTCCGTCCCGGCCACCTCCGGCCTGAGGATGATGCCGCGGCCGTTCGTCGTCAGCTCGGTGTTCAGGAAATCCACCCGGCCGTCCTCGTCGACCTTGACGTTCTCGAAGATCGCACTCTGCCTGGTGGCCGCGTCGTACAGCACTTTCTGCTTCGGCGTCAGCCCCTCGGTCTTGATGTAGAACCCCTGTTCCGTGCCGTAACAGATGCCGTGTTCGTCCATCGACACGACGTCATCCTGGCGGATGATCACCCGTTCTGGCGCGACCAGGCCGTGGTCGTGGACGGTCAGCGTCGTCTTCCCGGTGCCGCTCAGGCCGAACAGGATGAACCCGACATCCTGAAGACTCCCGCTCCGGTCCCGCACCCGGAGCACCTTGCTCCCCGCATGCAGCCCGATCCCTCCCTGCTGTTTGGCCGCGTACATCGTCATCCGGAGGAACGATTTTTTCGATTCCCCGAAATAATCCGTGCCCAGAATGCAGGTCAGCCGGTGCTTCGGATGGACGAAGATAATCCGTTCCGGCCACTCTGGGACGAAGATCGACATCAGGTCGGGGGTGCCCGTTCCGTCGTGCGGAAACAGCGTCTGATGCCACATGTGCGCAATCCGGGCGTACTCGGCGGTGATGTACAGCCGGCCGTGGAGACGATGGCCGGGCGTCAGTCCGATCCACCGGTCGATCTGGATCACCTCCCGGCCCTTCAGGTACTCACGCACCTGCGCCAGCAATTCCATCGCACGATCCAGGGGGATCCCCTGTTGCTGAACCCCGACCGTCACCCCGTCCTCGACGATATACGTCTTCTTCGCGCTGCGATTCCGGACCTTCGACGTGTAGCTCGCGCTTCCGTACTCTGTTGTGCGTTCATCATGCTGAGCGAATTGCCGCAGACCTTCGGTCGAGGGGTTGTCGATGATCCGTTTCGCCTCGACGGTGCGCTGAAACACATTCATACGTTCGACGCCTCCCCGCGTCTCTTCCCGAACGTTTTCGCTTGACATATTCCGGGGGACAGGCCAAGTTGTCGTACCCGTCCCGTTCATTTCAGTGACGAGTGACCAGTGACGAGTGACGAGCGATCCTATCCTTTCACCCGTGAACGTCTCCTATTAAATTATGCCTAAATTCATGAATCCGCAATCCACAATCCACAATCCACAATCCGTATTTGTTCCCTTGATCCTCTGCTTCCTGCTCTTACATCCTCTCCCCGCAGTTGCCCAGCGCGTCCCGTTCGGTCCGTTCGAGACGCGGGACGAGTTTCCTGTCAAACTCCTGTTCCTCAGCCTGCGGCCGGACAGGGCCGGCCTCCGTCCGCCGGGCACGCTCCGGCTGGCCGGACGGTTCGCGTACGCCAACACGTACGCGGTCACCCGCCCGGTCGGGAACCCGACAGTGCCGCTCGACTACTACCAGGCCGCCCCGTTGAGTGAATACCGGCTGTTCGTCGACGCCGAAGTCCTGCGTGCGTCGTTCGACATCGACTGGAGCCCATCAGCCCGTTGGCAACTCGGCGCGGAAGTCCCGTTCCTCATCCAGGGCGGCGGCTACCTGGATCGCACCGTCGAGGGATTCCACCACCTCTTCCGGCTGTCGAACGGAGGCCGGGAACAGACACCCCGGAACGCCTATGGTGTCTTCGTCGTCCGGTCGGGCCGTTTCTGGATCGCTCACGACCAGCCGCCGGCCGCCGGCCTGGGGGATGTCGTCCTACGAGTCAAGACGGCGGTCATCACTCCTCACGGCCGCCGGCCCGCCCTCTCGTGGCTTGGGGCGCTGAAACTGCCGACCGGCCAGTTCGACCGGCTGACCGGGAGCGGCGGAACCGATGCCCAGGTTGCGCTCCTCCTGACTCAGCCCATCGGCGCGTCGTTCATACTCCACTACAACGTCGGCTACACCCACATCGGCCGTCCCGCCCGCAGTGCCGGGTTCCCGGTCCGCTCGATCACCTCCCACTTGCTGGCGGCTGAATACCTGGCCACCCGTCGTCTATCCGTCATCCTCCAGGCCCTGGCCAATACCAGCCTTTTCCCCGCAGGGCGGCTCGGCCCGCTCGACCGGACCGCCTACGAACTCCACGCCGGCGTCAAGTACGCCCTCACGCCCTCCATTCTGCTCGACATCGGGCTGATGGAGAACCTGAGCCAGTACCAGAA
>JACQVL010000180.1 GCA_016209865.1 Candidatus Latescibacterota bacterium
AACGAGACCTGGGGCAGGAGTCGCTGGAGGAAGTGCACCATCGAGTCGATCGACTGCACCCGGTTATGGACGAAGAACACCTGCCCGCCCCGGTCGACTTCCCGGAGGATCGCCTCCCGGATGACCTCCTCGTCGAACCGGACGATCTCGGTGTGGACGGGCAGCCGGTCCTTCGGCGGGGTGTTGATGATCGACATGTCCCGCGCGCCGACGAGCGACATGTGCAGCGTCCGGGGAATGGGGGTGGCGGTCATCGTCAGGACATCGACCGTCTGTTTGAGTCGCTTCAGCCGTTCCTTATGGGCGACGCCGAACCGCTGTTCTTCGTCGATGATGACGAGCCCCAGGTCTTTCAATGTAACATCACGCTGGATCAGCCGGTGAGTTCCGATGACGATGTCGACGGCCCCGCTCGCCAGCCCGTCGATGATCTGTTTCTGCTCCTGAGGAGTCTTGAACCGGCTGAGCATCTGGACGCTCACCGGGTAATCCGCCAACCGTTCGGAGAAGGTGGTCAGATGCTGCTGGGCGAGGATCGTCGTGGGGACGAGCACCGCCACCTGTTTCCCGTCCATCACCGCCTTGAACGCGGCCCGGATGGCCACCTCCGTCTTGCCGTACCCGACGTCCCCGCACACGAGCCGGTCCATCGGCGCCGCCCGTTCCATATCCTGCTTGATCTCTTCCGTCGCCTTGAGCTGGTCGGGGGTCTCCTCGTAGATGAACGAGTCCTCCAGTTCGCGCTGCCAGTGGGTATCGGGCGAGAACCCAAAGCCGGGCCGCGCCTGCCGCGCCGCGTACAGAGCGATCAGCTCCTGGGCCATGTCCTGGACCGCCTTCTTCGTCCGGGCCTTGATTTGTTCCCAGGCTTTCCCGCCGAGCCGGCTCAAGGACGGGATTTCCCCGTCCGCTCCGATGTATTTCTGCACCCGATGGAGCTGTTCGATCGGGATGTACAGCCGGTCGTCGTCCGCGTAGGCGATCATCAGGCAGTCCCGTTCGCGTTCATCGACGACGAGCCGCTGGAGGCCGAGGTACCGGCCGATGCCGTGGTCGATGTGGACGACGTAGTCCCCCTCAGTGAGGCTCGTGAAGTCCTCGATGAGGATGCCTTCCTTGAACGGCCTCCGGCGCTGGCGCCGGCGGTAGCGGCTGAAGACCTCAGCGTCCGTCAGGACGACGAGGGGGAGGTCGGGGATGATGAACCCGGCGTGCAGGTTGCCGACGACCATGCCCAGCCCGTCCCCTTCAGGGCCGAGCAGTTCGGTCAACCGGTCGGCCTGGCCGGTGTTATCGCAGACGACGAGGATGGCGGCGTGCTGCCCGCGCCATTCCGCCAGCCGCTTCTGGAGGACGTCGAGCGCGCCGTGGAACGAACCGGTGGGGACGGCAGCGACGTCGCACACCTCCGGTGGGGAGGAGAATTTTGGATTTTGGATTTTGGATTTTGGATTGAGTTCGGGAGGCTGCGATCCGTTATCCACCATCGTTCCGTCCGTGATCGGCAACCCGCTGTCACCAGAGGTTCGGGTCAGATGAGCAACCTGGTAGGCAGACAGGCGAGAGAGGAACGCCCCAAACGACTCAAATGCTTCAGAGGGCTCCGGGACGACCTCCCCCGACGCAGCGGCCTTCGCGTACCCCTCCTCGACCTCGTGTGCGTACGCGTCCGCCTGCTCGCGCAGACGGGATGGTTCGCACAGACAGATGAGGCCATCGAGCGGGAGGTAGGCGAGTACGGACGCGGCGTCCGGATGGTAGAACGGGAGGTACCGCTCGACCCCCTCGAACAGCCCGCCGGTGAGGATGCGGGCTTCCAGCTCCGCGCCGTCGAGTCCGGCCCGCTCCGCCGCGATCAGGGCCCGGAGGGCGGCGTCCTGCAGCGTCGCCGGGTCGATCACCACTTCCCGGTTGGGGAGGATGTCAACCCGGTCGAGCGTGCTGGTTGAGCGTTGAGTATACACATCGAACTCCCGGATAGACTCCACGTCGTCGCCGAAGAGTTCGAGGCGGAACGGGCGTTCCACGCCGAACGGAAACAGGTCGATGATCCCGCCGCGGACGCTGAAGAATCCCGGGGCCTGGACGATCTCCGTCCGTTCGAACCCCAGCCGGACGAGCCGGGACTGGAACGCGTGGAACGACAGGGTGTCCCCCACGCGGAGGCTCAGGGAGACGCCAGCGAGGAGGGACGGTGGGATCGTCTTCTGGGCGAGCGCCCGGACCGGCGCCACGACGACGACCGGACGGCGGCGATGGAGGGCGTCGAGCGCACGAAGACGAAGCCCAACGACCTCACTGTCCGGGGACTGGTGTTCGTAGGGGAGGACTTCCCAATCAGGGAACGGGTAGACGGCCTCATCGCCCAAGAGGCTGGCCAGGTCGTCCTTCACCTGCTCAGCGGCCTCCGGGTCTTCCACGACGGCTAAGGTCGGCCGGTCAGTCGTCCGGTGACAGAGGGCGATGAGGAGGGGCAGGGCCGACCCGGCCAGGCCGGAGACGACGAGCCTCGGCTCGCCGGCCTGAAGCCGGCTGGTGAGGCGCTGCAGGATGGGCGATAGGCTGGCAAGAGCGAGGAGGTTGGTTAACGGCATAGAACGTTCACAACGTTCTAACGTGTTACCAGGCGCTGGTACGCCTCCTGATATTTCTCTAGGGTGCGGCGGACGATGTCGTCCGGAAGCGGAGGGGCAGGAGGAGTCTTATTCCAGTCCAGAGTATCCAGGTAGTCGCGGACGAATTGTTTATCGAAGCTCTCTTGCGGCCGGCCGGGCTGGTACCGGTCTTTCGGCCAGAACCGCGACGAATCGGGGGACAGCACCTCATCGATCAACGCGACCTGATCGTCGATCAGTCCGAACTCAAACTTCGTATCCGCGATGATGATCCCGCGCGCGTCCGCGTAATCACGCGCCTTGACGTAGACCGCCAGGCTCAACTCCCGAAGCCGGCGCGCGGACGACGCCCCGACGATCTCCGCCATCTGGTCGAAGGAGATGTTCTCATCATGCCCGGTCTCTGCCTTCGTCGCCGGGGTGAAGATCGGCGTGTCCAGCCGAGAGGCCTCCTGCAGTCCGGCTGGCAACGTCAACCCGGACACCGTGCCGTGCTGGCGGTACTCGCGCCAGCCCGACCCGACCAGGTAGCCCCGGACGACGCACTCGACGTCGAACCGGTCCGCTTTCCGGACGAGCATCGACCGTCCGCGCAGGAGGTCCTTGAAGGGACGAAGCGGAGCCGGGTACTCGTCGACGTTGGCGGTGATCAGATGGTTGGGGACGATGTCCCGCACCAGGTCGAACCAGAAGAGGGACATCGCGGTCAGGACCGCCCCCTTGCCGGGAATCCCGTTCGGCATCACACAGTCATACGCCGAGATGCGATCCGTCGCCACGATCAGCAGCCGGTCGTTCAGGTCATACACATCCCGGACTTTCCCGCGCCGGAAGAGCGGGACCCCGTTCAAGTGAGTTTCCAGCAAGGCGTCCATAATGGTTTCTCTCCGTTGGCATTCGTGGATCAATCCGGACTCAGCAGGTCTTCAGTCCCGGCGACGGCCGTGCGCTCGAACGCCTCGGTGATGAAGCGCGAGGAAGAGGGGGCGCCCGGACTCCGATAGGCGTAGACGATCGCCCAGCGCATGACACTGTCAGTCGGCTTCGGCGTCACGGCATGCGCCGCGTGCGTCCACATCAACGCCACCGTCCCGGCTGGGGCGTCCAGCGTCAGCATCGTCAGCGGCTGGCCGGTCACCGGATGACGCCGGCCTTCGAGCCAGCCAGCCTGGAATTCCGCATCAGTCGCATAGCTGAGGGCCCCCTCGCGGTACCAGTGGCTCCCAGGCACGACGCGCAGTCCCCCGTCATCCGCCGCAAACCCGTTGATGTAGAAAAAGATGCGAAGGTGATCCAACTCCGGCCTGTCGTCGGCGTACGGATGGCTGTGCCAGCCGGCGCCGTGGTTGCCCGCCGGCCGGCTGAGGTTCACGCAATGGTCAAAACGGATGATGGGACCCAACGCACGGCGGGCCAGGTCGAGCATCTGCGGGTGGCCGATCA
>JACQVL010000160.1 GCA_016209865.1 Candidatus Latescibacterota bacterium
CGATGTCCGGCCCCCCAGCCCGGCCAAACGCCGGAAAATCCACATCCTTGAGCCATAACTGATGGAGATACGTCTCCCCTCCTTCGGCGAGGATCCATACGTTCCAGGGCAGCGCCAGGACGAGAAACCCGAGGCCGACCAGTCCCGCGCTCCGGTACTGCCGGCGGAGCGCCAGGCTGGCCAGCGTCGCCAACAGGAGGGCGATCCCGACCGTCCGGACGAGGTAGGCTGCCGCGCACATCACGACCGCCAGCGCCAGACCGGTCATCCGGCGCGGCTTCGCGTCGTCGTTCAGAAGCCGCCGGTCGAGGACGAGCAGGCCGAGCAGGGACACGAACGCGTAGCCGATGTCGGCGGTGATCAGTCCAGCCGCCTCCACGACGTACGGGCTGACCGCGATCAAGAGTGCGATGAAGAGCGTTGACCCTGCTGCGATGCGTGGTTGAAGCCACTTCAGCGCCGCCCACACAAACCCGACCGCCAGGATGATCGTCAGGACTCGCAGCGGGATGATACTGCGTTCGACGTCACCCATCGCAAACAGCACCGGGGCAAGCACCATCGGATAGCCGGGCGGGATCGTCTTCTCCACCGGGGCGTCCGGGAACGCGATCACCCGGTATCCCTGTCCAGTGGCCAACGCCTGTCCTAAGAGCAGATACTGGTTATCATCCCCCGCGCCGACGTGCGAGGAGAGACACAGGGCGTACAGGAGACCCATGAAAAAGGGAAATAGGAAAGAGAAATTGGGAAATGGAGAGACCGGTCCGATCTGATCGTGTATTGCAGATCGCAGATTACGGATTGTGCATCCGAAACCCACATTCCAAAACCCGAAAAAGCCTTTTCCTTGGTTCTTATTTCCTGTTTCCCATTTTCTATTTCCCATTTTCTATTTCCTCTCTCTCCTTTCCGTCGCTAACCCCACCCGGTACACTTGAATCGCCGTCTGCGGGTCCGTGTACACGAGCGTGAACCGGTCGGGATACCGCGCGATGACGGGACGCAGGAACTGTTCGTCCAGTCGCACTCCGTTGCTCGTCACCTGACCCGGCGCGACGACGAAATAGTCCGTGCGGGTCGACTCGATGTACCGCAGGACGTCCGCCGGGTTATGGCCGTATCCCGGCGCGATCGCCTTCCGTCCGGTGTACAGGTACAGTCCCAGATGATCGATCCCCATCAACCGGCTGTACGGCGGCGTCTCCGCCTTGAGCCACCCGTACGCGGCGCGGTAGGGGTCGACTTTCCCCTGAACCAGCCAGCCGTTCTCGACGTAATCGACCCCCCGGACCCCGTTCCCGACCAGGAGCAACAGGAGGACGGCCGGCAGCGCGGCGCGGACAGGGACGGGGAAACGAGGAAGACGACTCATCATCCATTCGAGACCCCGCGTCAGGTACACCAGCAAGATGGGGGTGACCGGGGCGAGGTACTTCCAGTGGAGCCGATTGTGCCAGAGGAGGAGGGTACCGAAGTAGACGACCGTGTACAGGTCGAGGACCTCGACCCTCGTCCGCA
This sequence comes from Candidatus Latescibacterota bacterium, assembly GCA_016209865.1. Classification (GTDB taxonomy): domain Bacteria; phylum JAAXHH01; class JAAXHH01; order JAAXHH01; family JACQVL01; genus JACQVL01. The sequence goes on from JACQVL010000160.1 coordinate 1,522, forward strand.
CTCGCTGCCAGAACCCGGCCACGACGAACGCCGAGAGACAGAGCCGCGCGCCGATCAAGAGAGGAAAGACGCCCGCCTGCCGGCACCAGTCGATCACCCGCTGGCCGCCCAACGGCGGAAACAGGTGGTCGGGAATCGCCTGGGTGGTGTACACGACCGCGTTGGCCGCGGCACGTTCGATCAGGCCTGAGACGCCGATTCTCCCTCGTTCAGGGTCCTCCAAATCTTTCAGCCAGAATTGATCGCGATACTCCGGGGTGCCGACAACCGCACTCCGCATCAGCCAGGGGGATGCTAAGACGAGAACCCCCACGATCACCGCGACCACCGCGACCCACCGACGACGCAGCGCCAGCAGACCCAGGACGGCTAAGATGAGACTCAGCCCGATGCTGCGGAACAGATAGCCAGTGGTCATCATCAGCACCGCGACGACGAGCCATCGGCGGCCGCGCGAGGTCGTGTCCGTCGCCTTCTCGTACCGTTCGACGCACACGAGTCCAGCCATCGAGACGGCGGCGTAACTCATCTCCGCCATCACCTGGCCCGCAAACCGGATCGTCTCCGGGTTGATCGCCGTGATCATCGTCAGCAAAGCCGCCGTCGACGGCGGCACGTGCCGATGGAGCCAGAACCACGCGACCGCCACGTACAGCAGGGCGAAGACAGTCGAGACGAGTTTCAGCGGGATGATGCTTCCGGGCGGGTCGGGGAACAGGGTCACGACCGGGACGAGCAGCAGCGACAGCCCTGGTGGAAACTGCGTCGAGACCGGCCTCTGGGGGTCGCTGATGAGCCGCAGTCCCTGTCCCGCCGCCAGCGACTTGGCGGTGACGATGTGAATCCCGTCGTCGATGCCGTGTCCGACGGTGTACGTGAAACTGGCGACGTACACCGTCACAGCGACGACGAGGATAGCGGCGAGCACGATTGGTTTACCGTGGGACCAGATCATACCGTATGAGCGTGTTGTAGAGCGCCCGTGCAACCAGCCGGTGTCCGGCCGGTGTCCAATGGCCGTCTACCGTCCAATACAATCGTTCATCGCCCTGCGCGGCCAGAGCGAATTCCGGATACAGGGCGACGCTCGTGAACCCGTGTCGCCTGGCGATCGCCTCCAGCATCGTGTCCGGCTTGAACGGATCATAGAGACGCGGGTCGAGTCCCCATGCTTGAAACACGTCTGACCCCAATCGTTCTCTGAGCGGGGCATTCATCAATACGACCTTAAACTGGTGCCGGGCTGACAACACGGCGAGGTCGTTCATCAGACTGTCCACGACTGCCCACCGGGCGTTCTGGCCGTCATCGTACACCCGTCGATACACCCACGCGGCGGATTCCATCCAGGACACCCATTCGCTCGCCATCTTGACGTTCTTGCTCTCCAGCGCTTTGTACTCCGAGCGATTCTGCATGCGGAGCCACAGGAGATGGTAGCGCGTGCGGAGCAAGAGATAGAGATGGCTATACTCAGCCAGCCACGCCTTGAACGGAATGGGCAATCGATGATCGGCCATTTCAGTCGGTGCGACCTCCGCTGTTTGATGAGCGATGCCGGTTTGTTGGGCCATCGTGGTCGCGCTCGTGTCCGGCTCCGGGTCCTGAGCAGGTGTGGGGATGACGAACCCATCCGCGATGGTGTACGTGAACAGGCGGGGGTGATTCTCATAGAGGTCGTTCGAGGCGTAGACCTGAAGGATGACCAGGTCCGGCTGGTAGCGCAGACCGGCTTCCCGCAGGAGTTGGAGTTCCTGTTCCGTCCCATACGCTCTGATCCCCAAGTTGAGCACCTCGTATTGACGTCCGCCCGGCCTGACGTTCAGCATCCGGTCGAGGACGGCGCCATAGGTGTCTTCCTCCGCAACTTCGGCACCCAGCGTAAACGAGTCCCCCAACTCTACAACCCGAAACGTGGAAGCGCGCTTGGGCCCATAGTGAGGGCCGCGGAAGCCATCGGCGTTCGTCCTGATGACCACCTCAAACTCCCCGGTCCGGTAGACACCAGAGGCGTTCGGTCGCATCACATGACCAAGCCGTGGATGGCTTTCGTACACCGCGGGGTAGCTGGCTTCAAATCGTTGCGGAGCCATGATGCGCACAGTGCCCTCAAGCGCGACGAGGCAGGCGAAAACGGCCAGGACGAACACGAAGACGTTCTGAGCAAGTCGTTTCCCTACCATAACGTCCTGATCCGGTGCGACAGCACCATGACGATCATCCGGAATCCGAGCCGGATGGCTTTGAGTCGGCTCCCGGTGACCGAGGAATGGCCGACCCGCTTGAGGTAGTTCACCGGGATTTCGACCACGCGGAGATGGTTCGTGATCGCCAGCAGGGTCATCTCCAGCCCGAACTGAGACCCGCCGAC
>JACQVL010000175.1 GCA_016209865.1 Candidatus Latescibacterota bacterium
GAGAACGAATCCCAGGGCGGCGGCTTCTTTTCGCAGTCTGCGTTCGCGGCGTTGCTGGTAGCGTTGCTCATTGTCGGCAAAGGTGGTCTCCTCATAGGGGGTTCTGGTTGTGAGGAGATGATAGATAAGGCGGGCCAAGTTGTGCGCCGTGGCGGTGATGGCTTTGGGGGCGCCGAGTTTGGCGCGCATGCGGCGGGAATATTCGCCGAGGGCGGAGTCACGCCGATGCAAGGATTGGGCGGCTAAGCGGAGGGCGGTCGCCGCGCGGTTGTTGACCGTGCGGGTGTGGGCGGACAGCACCCGGCCTCCGCTGACGCGATTATCGGGGCAGAGACCGAGCCAGGAGGTGAAATGTTTGACGGTGGGGAAGCGGCTGAGGTCGCGGTCGAGCTCCCCGAAGAGGGTGTGGACGGTCAGGGTGTTCAGCCCGGGGCCTTGGGTGAGATCGACGCCGAGGATGCGGGAGAGTTCATGCCGCAGATCAAAGTGGGGCTCATTGCGCTGGGGGGTGCGGTGGGAGGTCGTGGGCGGGGGGCAGGGGACCTCTTCCGGCTCAAGAGCAGAGTCAAAGGTCTGGAGCATGGCTTCGATCTGCGTATCGCATTGGGCGAGGAGCCGCTGGTAAGAGCGATAGGCATCCAGGGCTTGGCGCAAGGTGAACAGGGGTGCCGGCCGATAGTCCCCGACGAGGCTTTTGGCGATGGTCTCGCGGCTGCTGGCAATGCGGTCGTCTTTCAAAGCGGCCAATTGAAGGCGGTCGCGCTGGCCCGCCAGGATGGCGTCGATGATCCGCAGGCCGGTGACCCCGGTGCTGTCGCTGATGACCTTGTGCAGTTGGATATTCATCTGTTCGAGCGCTTTTTGCCTGTGCTGCGTATGCGCGGCAGCATCGCGCACGAGATTATCGCGGTGTCGCCAGTAGGAGCGCAGCACACAGATGTCATCGGCCGGGCGGAAGGAGGCGGCCAGCAACCCGAAGCTGTGCAGTTCCTGTAGCCACTGACAATCCAGGACATCGGTTTTGCGTCCGGGAACCGCCTTGATATGACGGGCATTGACCAGGAAGACCTCAACGCCACACGTTTCCAGAATCTGGAAGATGGGCACCCAGTAGACCCCGGTGGATTCCAGGGCCACCGAGGTGATGCCACAGGCGATGAGCCAGTCGGCCAGGGCATGGAGGTCTTCGGTAAAGCAGCCGAAGGAGCGCACCGGTTGCTCGTTTCGCTCCGGCGGCACGGCCACATAACTTTCATGGGCGCCGACGTCAATACCGGCCGCGTTGGGGTTGATGACTCGGCTACGGTGCGGGCGTGTCTTGACGGGCGGCTTGGCGAGCTGGCTCGACTGGGATTTGCTCTGTGCATGCGACATGCTGGGTACTCCCTTGTGAGGGTGAGCGACAAAAAGACAGCCGGGCCCAGGTCGGGTGAACGAGGGAATCTCCTAAACGGGATCGTACCTGAGCGACCAGGGATGTCACCAATCCAGCAACCCAAAGACCTGGAACCATGCTAGGCTGTGTACGATAATTGTTTGATTTACTCAAGGGACATGGTATAATCTCTTTCGGATTGGCCACCGAAGGAGGTGTTCCCATGGCTCGCCATGACTTGACCGATGAAGAATTTGAGGGGCTCACACCGTTGCTGCCAGTCGAACGGCCGAACGAACCGGGTTGCCCGTATCGAAGTCATCACCAAGGGCTCACCGGCCTGTTTTGGATCTTGGGCACCGGCGCCCCGTGGCGGGACTTGCCAAGCCGCTACGGCCCGTGGACGACCGGCTACGACCGCTTCCGGCGCTGGCGTCAGCAGGGCCTCTGGCAACAGTTCCTCGACGCCTTAGAAGCGCAAGCCCGCCGGCTGGATCGGATTGATTTCACCTTTGGCGCCCTCGACGGCAGGAGGGTCCGGGCGCATCAAGCGGCAGCCGGCGCGAAAAAAAAGTGGAAGGCACCCTGCTCAGTTGTGAAGCAAATCAGCAGCGCCAAGCCCTGGGATACAGCCGGGGCGGCGACACGACCAAACTCCATGTCCTCTGTGAAGGGGCGGGCACCCCGCGCACGGTGACCGGGGCCCCCGGCCAGCAGCATGACGTGACCCCGGTAGACGCGTTGCTCGACCACGTGGCCATCGGCGGCAAGCCCGGACGGCCCCGAACCCGTTTTGACGCGCTCAGCGGGGACCAAGCCTCTGAGAGCCGCGAGCCCCGCCAAACCTTACGGCGCCGCCGGACCAAGCCGGTGATTGCCCACCGTAAAACCCGCCAGGGCGACTCTCCGCCGGAGGCGGCCGGGTTTGACAAGACCTGATACCGTCGGCGCAACATCGTCGAGCGGCTGATCGGCTGGCTGAAAGAATATCGCCGCATTGCGACACGCTATGAGAAACTGGCCGACAGCTCTGTCGCCATGCTCCTGCTCGGATTCATTCGGATCTGGGTCAAAGACCTATTATCGTACACAGCCTAGCCTCTGTGTGATCCCACCAGCGGGAGGTAAGGCCCGGTTGCTCGTCCAGGGTGGGGGCCTCCAGAGTCTGCCGAGTCCTAAATCCCCAGCTTGGTCTCCGGATAGCCAGACCATCTACTATAAGGCGGTGGATTCGGAAGGGCGTTCGAGCTTCTGGGCGATCCCAGTAGCTGGGGGCGAGCCGAGGCTGCTGGTGCGGTTTGATGACCCGGCGCGCCGGGTCAGTCGACAGGAGTTCACGACGGATGGGCAGCGGTTCTTCTTCACGCTGAGGGAGCAGGAGAGCGACGTGTGGGTGATGGAGTTGGGGGGGGAGTGAAGCGACAGTTTCCGCCCGCCCATCGAATGGGCGGGCTCATGATACAAAGCCCCTTCGGGGCTCATCTCCCAGCCCCGTTGACGGGGCTTCGTACGATCAGCCCGCTCGCTTTAGCGGCGGGCGGACTGAAAGGAATCCTGCATGCACGCCATTCGAACGTTCCGTGAAAAACTCAAAGCCGACAAACTCTGCGTGGGGGTGAGCATCACCTTTACCGACCCGACGGTCACCGAGGCCTTAGGCCCGTCTGTCGATTATGTCTGGATCGATACCGAGCATAACCCGATGAGCCTGGAGTCCGTGACCGGCCACCTGATCGCCGCCCGGGCGTGCGGGACGGCCGCCCTCGTCCGGGTGCCGACGAGCGAAACGGCGTACCTCAAACGCACGCTGGATGCCGGCGCCGAAGGCATCATCGTCCCGCAAATCCGCTCCGCCGATGAGGTGCGCCGGGTGGTCGCGGATTGCCGGTACCCGCCGCAAGGCCAGCGCGGGTTCGGCCCCCGCCGGCCGTCCAATTACGGACGCATCGGGGGTGACGAGTATATCAAAGAGATGAACGAAAACATCTTCGTCGTCATTCAAATCGAGCATATCAACGCGGTCAACGAACTGGACGGTATCCTGACGATCCCCGGTCTTGACTCGATCGTCATCGGCCCCCAGGACCTGAGCGGCTCGATGGGACTGTTGGGACAGGTCGATCATCCTGACGTCGTCCGCGTTATCGAGACGATCATCGTGAAGACACGCGACGCGGGACTCTTCATCGGCATGGGCATGGGAGTGGACGCGGATTATGCGATCCGCTGGGCGCGGAAGGGCGTGCAGTGGGTTCAGCTCGGCTGCGATTTCAGCTACATGCTCCAGGAGGTCGATCGACTGGTCGGCACAGTGCAGAACCGTCTCAAAGAATTTTAGATTTTGGATTGTGGATTGAGAAGATGAGACGTGAGTCGTCGGAGTTGTATGAACGGTAAGGAGAAGCGGTATGAGTTCGATCCTCGAAATCGCACGCGCACGATTTCAGCGTGAGGGCTACTGTCTGACGCCGCCCATCATCCCGCTGGAATTGATCCAGCGCGTGATTCCTCACATGGATGCTGTCATCACAGGCCAGTACGAAACCGGAGTCCCGCCCCACAGCCGGCAGTGGAATCCGGGCGACGACCCGCAGAAGATCCGCAAGATCGACCAGTCGCATCTGTCGGATCGCACGATCTTCGAGCTGATCTGTCATCCGGAGATCGGACGCTGGGCGGCAGAGCTGCTCGACGCACGGATGATCCAGGTGTGGGCCACGCAACTCCTCTATAAGCCGCCGGGCGGGAATGTCTCTGGCAACGTGGGCTGGCATCAGGACAAGCAGTACTGGCCCTATTGGGAGGGAGAGGTCTTCACCGCCTGGGTCGCGGTGAGCGATGTCACCGAAGCGTCCGGGCCGATGCGGTTTGTGCGTGGCTCGCATCGGTGGGGTCTGCGGGAGGGCGGGAACTTTTTTGAGAGCGATCACCACATGCAGCGGCAGCAGATACAGATTCCCGACGGCCATACGTGGGACGAGGCGGCTGCGGTCCTACCCTCTGGAGCGGTCAGTTTTCATCATCATTTCACCTGCCATGGCAGCGGTCCCAACACGACGACCTGGCCGCGGCGCAGCTTTGCCTTACACCTCCGGACGGAGCGATCGCGTCCGGTGGAGGGTGCGAGCAACTATTACATTTCGCATCTGGACGATCCGGCAGTCTGCCCTGTCATCTATCGAGTGTAGCGGCTGAAATGAGTCCGAGTATGTTGAGGGACAATCCACAATCTAAAATCTAAAATCCAATCATGCTCATCGACGCACATACGCACATCTTCCCGGTCGTCCAGGGCCGGATCGGCGGCGGGCCGACCGTCTCGATCGGCTACGGCAAGATTCGGGTCGGGGCAGACCAGACCCTCCGCGTCCTCCCGCCAGCGGCGATCGAGACTCGTTTTCCGCCGAAAGTCCTGCTCGAGTACATAGACTGGGCGAGCGTGGATAAAGCGGTTCTCCTGCAGGGGACGTTCTATGGGGAGTGCAACCAGTACGCGGCGGAGGCGATCCGGCGCTGGCCCGACCGCTTCCTCGGGGCGGCGTTCCTCGACCCGTGGGAACCGGGCGCGCGCGCGATGTTCGATCAGGCGGTGGATGAACTGGGGTTCCGGGCGATCAAGCTGGAGCTGAGTGAAGCGGCGGGACTGTCCGGTCTCCATCCAGACCTGCGCCTGGACGACCCACAAGTCGCGTGGTTATGGGATGAGATGGAGGAGCGTGATCTGCTGCTCACCCTCGACCTCGGCGCGATCGGGTGCCGGTCGTACCAGACGGACGCGGTGCGCCGGATGATCGAGACGCATCCCGCCCTGCGGATCGTCATCGCTCATCTGTGCCAGCCCAACCCGCGCGCCGAGCAGGATTCCGCACTGTGGGCACTGTGGCGCGAGCAGGTGAGCCTGGCACTCCACCCCGGTGTCTGGATGGATACCGCCGCGCTCCCGGCCTACCTCCAGGAGGAAGGCTATCCTTACCCGTCCGTCCGGCGCTACCTCTCGATGGCCATCGACATCGTCGGCCCAGACAAAATCCTCTGGGGGACCGACGTCCCCGGCCTGCTCACCATCGCCACGTACCGGCAACTGGCCGACTTAGCGTCGGAACATCTCGATTTTCTGTCACAGCCGGATCGTGACAAAGTGCTCGGTCTGAATGCGCTGCGAGTATACGGTGGTCGGTGATAAAAGCAGTGACGAGTGACGAGTGACCAGTGACGAGTCAAAAAGGTGATCCGCAATAGCCCCGAAGGGGCGATAGAGAATAGCCCACGGCGCAAGCCGTGGGTGGGAATCGGTAGAAAGGATTGAACCACGTTGGAATCGAGCCAGGCATCTCCCGAATCCCGAATCCCGAACCCCGAACCCCGTCTCACCCGAGTCTCCCCCGAACGCCTGACCGACTTCTGCGTCCGGGCGATGACGACGGTAGGGATGACCGAAGCGGACGCCCGCATCACCGCCGGCATCCTCGTCCGCACCGACATGCGCGGAATCTTCACCCACGGCACCGTCTCACTGCGACGGTACGTCCAGCAGATGCGGGACGGCGGGGTGAACCCGCGTGCGGTGCCGCAGGTCACGTCCGAGGGGCCTGCGTGGGCGCTCGTCGACGGCCATCGGGCGCTCGGCATGGTCGCCGGGCATGCTGGGATGATGGCCGCGATCACCAAAGCCAAAACAACCGGAGTGGGGATGGTCGGCGTCCGTCACAGCAACCATTTCGGTGCTGCCTCCGCTTACGCGCTGATGGCGCTGGATCATCAGATGATCGGACTGGCGATGAGCAATACCGACGTCGTCATGAACATCCCCGGCGGGCGCGGCGCGATGATCGGCAATAACCCGCTGTCATACGCGATCCCCGCTGGCGCGCAGCCAGCGATGGTGCTCGACATCGCTATGAGCACCGTGGCGGGCGGCAAGGTCGCCACGATGAAACATCTGGGAAAGCCCGTCCCGTTGGGCTGGCTCACGGACGGCGACGGCCAGCCGACGACCGACCCCGGCGTGTTTCCATCCCCCGGCGCGTTGACCCCGATGGGCGGGCACAAAGGGTACGGCCTGGCCCTGCTCGTCGAGACACTCGCCGGAGTCCTGGCGGGCGCGGCGATGACGACCGATATCATCTCCTGGGCGAAGGAGACGCATCAGCCGTGTGATGAGGGACATTCGTTCATCGCCGTCAACGTCGGTGCGATGATGCCCTTCGACCGCTTCCAGGCGCGGATGGATGAACTCATCGCCCGGATGAGGACGGCGCCGAAAGCGAAGGGCGCTGAGCGCATCTACGTCCCGGGCGAGATGGAATATGAGAGCGAGCAAACCGCCCGCCAACATGGCGTCCCACTGACCGAGATGGCCGTCAATAGCTTGAAGGGACTGGCGGAGGATCTGGACTTGCACACGTATCTTCCCTTTGATCATTCCGCAATCCACAACCCACAATCCGCAACTCAATGAGGTATCCATGCCACGCATCAACAAAGCTATCGAACTCTTCGAACAAGGCCAGCCGGTCTACTACACCGGACCGCCGGGCGTGACGTACGAGGGCGGGCTGGCGGCCGCCAGCACATGGGCGGATTATCTGATCGTCGAGATGGAGCACGGACTGTTCGACCTGTCGCGGCTCGAAGCGTTCATGCACGGGCTGGTCGCGGGCGGCCCGACGCGAAGCGGCCACCGGACGCCGGCGGTGATCACCACCTTGCCGGTGGAGGGGACGAGCGAGGCGGTCATCCGGGCCAATGCCTGGATGATCAAACAGGTTTTGGCGCGGGGCGTGCATGGGATTCTGTTATGCCATGCGGAAACGCCCGACGCGGTGCAGGCGTTCGTGGAATCGGCGCGGTTTACGTTCCAGGCACTGGGGGTTGGGAATCGACTCGGCCCAGGCCGTCGTGGAGCGGGTGGACAGGGACAGGCGGCAGCCGTGTGGGGCCTCTCACCCGATGAGTACCTGACGCGGGCGGATGTCTGGCCGTTGAACCCACAGGGCGAGCTGATGCTCGGTCTGAAGATCGAGAACCAACGCGCCCTGGCCAACGTCGAATCGACCCTGCGCGTCCCCGGCATCGCGTTCGCCGAATGGGGGCCGGGGGACATGGGGATGTCGTTCGGCTACCCGAATCAGCATGACCCGCCGTACCCGCCGGAGATGATCGCCGCGCGGTCGCGCGTCCGCGACGCGTGCCAGGCGACCGGGGTCGCCTTCCTGGATTCTGTCCGGGTTGATAACATCATCCAGCAGCTTGCGGACGGCGTCAGGATCGGAGCCGGGCCGGTTGAAGCGGTGGAGATCGGCCGGAGGCACACGAAGCGCGAGATGCCGTGGTAGTGGTATTTTGGATTTTGGATTTTAGATTTTGGATTGAAATCGGCCTCTCACGAAGTTCCGAGTCTTGCACACCGTGTCAATCCAAAAGCTGTCAATCCAAAATCCACAATCTAAAATCCAAAATTCACAGGAGTCCTCAGTATGCCAGACAATCACACGCCGATCCGTTACGGGATGTTCCTCATGCCGGTCCACGACCCGGCCAAACCTCCGGCGCAGTGTTACGACGAGGATTTAGAGTTGATCGTCCGAGCCGAGGAGTTGGGGTTTACGGAATTCTGGGTCGGGGAACACCATTCGTCGAGCTACGAGAACATCGTCATGCCTGAAATCTTCATCGGTCTCGCCCTCGGCCTCACGAAGACGATCCGTCTGGGCGCCGCGCCGGTCTGCCTGCAGTACCACCACCCGGCGCACGTGGCGTGCCGTTTAGCGTTCCTCGATCACCTCTCGCACGGCCGGCTGAACGTCTGCTTCGGCCCGGGCGCGATTCCCACCGACATGGAGATGTACGGAGTCGACCCGAAACAGAGCAGCGCGATGGTCGCAGAAGCGATCAACATGATCATGACGCTGTGGACGACTGACCCGCCATACCACATCGACGGCCAGTTCTGGCAGATTCACGTCGAGAAACAACTCATCCCCGACTTGGGGGTTGGAGTGTACCTCAAGCCCCTCCAGCAACCGCATCCGCCTGTCGCCGTGCCGGTGATCAACCGGAATTCAGCGGGCGTGCGGATCGCGGGGGAGAAGGCATACAACCCGTTCAGCCACCACATGGTCGCGTCCAACGTCCTGGCCAACCACTGGCAGGTCTACGAAGAAGGCGCGCGCAACGCGGGTCACGAGCCGAATCGGCGAAACTGGAAAATCTCGCGCAACATCTTCGTCGCGGAGACGACGAAGGAAGCGAAAGAGAAAGCCCGGACGACCTCGCTCGGCAAATGCCTCGAATACATCCTGCAACTCGTCGACCGGGGTCCGGGCCGGGGGATGTGGAAACGCGACCCGACCATGCCGGATGCCGACTGCAACCTGGATTACCTGCTGCAAGACCAGGTCGTGGCTGGTGATCCTGATGAGGTCGTCCGTCAGTTGTTGCGAATGATGGAAGAGACGGGCCGATTCGGCACGCTGGTGATGGTGGCGCACGATTGGGACGACAAAGCGGCGTGGATCCGCTGTCTGGAATTGTTCGCCAACGAAGTCATGCCGCGGCTGAATAGGAAACTGATGGATTTTGGATTTTAGATTTTGGATTTTGGATTGGGGAAAAGAGCATGGATGAGCAAGAGTTCGCAGATGAGATCATCGCGATGACCGTGTCCTCTATTAAGACACTCCGGAGGAAGAAGTGAATCCAAAATCAAACCGGGAGCCTTCCATGTCTGCCATCAACTTCGCCGATTCGTACATGACCTTCACGACGCCCGACCGGTCGAACACCGCCCGGATTCAGCTCGACGCCCACTGCCGGCTGGTGGACGAGGAGAAAGGCGCTTCAGATGAATTCGTCCTGATCGCCCCGTGTCGGGCGGAGAGCATGTACCTGCCGGACGGCCTCTTCAGAATCCCCAACTATGAGTTCTGCGGCATCTTCGGGACTGAGACGTTCATGATCATCCGGACAGGCCCCTCCACCGCGCACGGACTGGACAACCGGGAGCCGGGGCTGAATCAGCAGCGCTTCCACGAGGTGCGGATCGACATCCGGACGTTCCCCCGGACGCGGCTGCTCCAGAACGATGAGGAGGTCTATCAGGCGACTTTAGCCAACCTGCCGCTGATCGCGCGGACGGAGGTCCATAACACGGCGAGCCACGTCCGGGCGGTCATCGAATACCCGATCAAGACGATGAACGTGTCCCCTCAGACCCACCGGTTTCAGGTCGATACCGGTCCGGTGCTGTTGCCGGATTTCATCGCTCAGCGCGAACATCTGGTCGAACGTTTCGTCATCGCCCACGTCGTCTACAACACCTTCGACCGCGCGGAATTCGTCATCCGTCAGCCGACACCCATCGTGCAGGACGGCCGGGAGGTGGCGGCGGTCATGGATTATCAGGGCATCACGGTGATGCCCGCCCGCCATCAGATCGTGTGCGCGGACATGACCATGTAGGGGCGAAGCATTTGCGGATGAGACATGGAGGGGCGTCTCAAATGGAGCGACAAATGCTTCGCCCCCACAACGTGCCTACATTGCCCCCACAGGGAGGATGCATGCAATACGGAATGTTCATCATGCCGTTTCACGACCCGGCCAAGCCATTAGCGCAGTGCTACGATGAGGATTTGGAACTGATCGTGCTGGCGGAGGAACTCGGCTTTACCGAGTTCTGGATCGGGGAACACCACACGATGAAGTACGAAAACATCGTCATGCCGGAGATCTTCATCGGCAAGGCGTTAGCGATGACGAAGCGGATTCGCATGGGGCCGGCCCCTGTCTGCCTGCAGCAGCACCATCCCGCCCACGTCGCCAGCCGTCTGGCGTTCCTGGATCATCTGTCCCACGGCCGGCTGAACATCTGCTTCGGGCCGGGCAGCGTGACGGCGGACATGGAGCTGTACGGGGTCGACCCGAAGAACAACCCTGCGATGGTCGAGGAAGCGGCGGACATCATCCTCCAACTGTGGAGCCAGGACCCGCCCTACCATGTCGATGGACAATTCTGGAAGTTCAAACTGGAGAAGTACGTGGATCCCGAGACGCTCATCGGCTACATCCACAAACCCTATCAGCGCCCCCATCCTCCGCTGTTCGCGCCAGCAATGACCCTCAATTCTCCGACGATGCGGACGGCCGGAACGCGGGGATGGTCGCCGATCAGCAGTCCGCTCATCACGGGCAACGTCGTGGCGAACCAGTGGCAGGTCTACGAAGCGGCGGCGCGGGCGGCCGATCACACCCCCAGTCGGGCGGACTGGCGGGTCGCGCGCAGCCTTTTCATCGGAGAGACGACGAAGGAAGCCCAGGCCACAGTCCGCACCAATTCCTTGGGCAAGAACTACCAGTACATCGGCCGGCTGTTCGACAAGGGCTTAGGCCGTAAAATGTTCAAGCGTGATCTCGACATGAGTGACACGGACTGCAACTTCGACTACCTGATGACCGAACAGATCATCGCCGGGTCTGTCGATGAGGTCGTCCGGCGATTGGAGCGGCTCATCGAGGAAACTGGCCCGTTCGGCATGTTGACCCTGATGAGCTACGACTGGGACGACAAGGCTGCCTGGGTGCGCAGCATGGAGCTGTTCGTCCATGAAGTCATCCCGGCGTTGAACAAGAAAGGATACTAAAACAGTGAACGCTCACCCCGAACACACGTGGGGACACACGATCGCGTTTGGAGAAGAGTACTATCAGAATGTCGTCAAGCTCTTGTGGCATGTCCGTGGGGAGGCGGGCGTGATCGCGGGGGTCTCCGCCATCGCGGCAGACGCTCTCCGGGCCGGTCACAAAGTCTACGCCAACGTCACGACTGGCCACATGCCGACGTACGAGCTGGTGAACGAACGCGAGGGCAACCCGGCGCTGTTCGAGTTTACCGGGTCGGATGAGTGTACCCCCGAACAGTTCGCCGCGATGCAGGCGGGAGATGTGCTGTTGACGAACCACATCAGCGATGCAGAACGGGCGGCGCGGGACGCGGGGGTGTACGTGGTCATCTTTACGACGTGCTACTTCAACAACCGCAACACTCCGCCCGGCAAAGTCCACCCCAACCCGCACGACTGGATGCCGGAAGACGTGGCCTCGCGCGTCATCGACTCCCATATTCCCTGGGAGCAGGGGCTCGTCCACGCGCCCGAAATCCCCGAGATGGCCGTCCTTCCAGGCTCCTCGAACGCGTCCTGCTCCATCCACTGGATGATCACCGCTGAGGTCGCGCATGCCCTGGCGACGGGCCTCATCCCGGACGGCACGATCGGACGCCAGTACGTGGATATCCTCCTGGAACGGCTCGCCGATGTCCATGCGCACGACCTGGATCGTCTGAACGAGACGGCGGTGACGATGGTGAAACGCATCATCGGGGGCGGCCACTACTTCGTGCGGAGCCGGAATCAGGGGGTGGCGTCGGAGGCCACAGGGGTGGCGCAAGGGCTGATGCTGGTCAATGCCTTTGAGCCGCGTCTCAAGGACGAGGGGGGCGACACGGACACTGTCCTGATCGCGGCGGTCAGCCCGAACGACCCGCAGGACCTGGCCTGGGCGGACGAAGCGCGGGCGAACGGCAACGTCATCGTCGGGATTGGCCCTCCCATCAATGACGGGTTGCGCGACCGCTGCGACGCCTACTTCGATGACCGGTGCGATGAACTGGCCGGCGTCATCTCCATCCCAGGCCGGGTGGAGCGGATTTGTCCGGCGACGGGCATCCTCAACAACATCATCATGCAGATGCTCACCGCGCAGTTCGTGGATGAGATGTGCCGTCGCGGCGCGGTTCCGTACTTCTGGATGGGCTTCTACCGGTACGGGGAGCAGTACAACAACGTGATGCGCTCCTTCTTCCTGGAGCGGGGATATTGAGGGCAGTGACGAGTGACGAGTGGCGAGTGACGAGTCAAAACACGCAGAGGGGCAGAGGAGCAGGGGAGCAGGGAAGACAAGGCGATAGAGGAAAGGGGGATGTGTCATTCCCGCGAATGCGGGAATCCATCGTCCTTTTGCTCCTCATCGGATGTGTCTGCGTGGCGGCCGGCTGCGGGCCGAGTCTGAAACGGGTGCAGATTCCGGCCGAGGAGGTTCGGGCAGAACGAGCGCACGAACGCGAGACTGCGTTCTCCATCCTGCAGGAGCGACAGCGTCGTCTCCTGGACGTCGCATACCCCCTGCTCATCGCTGCGACCGCGCTGTGCAAGGATACGGCGCAGATAACCTACGGCTTCGAGTTACACGACAAAAAAAGTTATGGGAAAAAATACGAGGACATCGCGGCCCGTTATTATCGTCTTGACGATGGAGTAGTCGTTCGCTACGTGCATCCGAGCCTCCCGGCCGCGTCAGCCGGCCTTCAGGTAGGGGACCGGGTGGTGGCGGTGAACGGACAGCGGGTGGAGGGAAAGAAGCTCGACGAGATCAGAAAGCTCATCCAGCAGCCGGACCCCATTCTTCGCCTGCGCATCGAGCGACAGACGCAGGCGATGGAACTGGAGGTGCGCGGCGTCCCGACCTGCCCGTACCGCGTCCGTATCTCCGACCTGGGAGAGGTGAACGCATTCGCCAACGGTGACGACATTACCGTGAACAGCGGGATGATTCGGTTTGCGGCGACGGATGAGGACCTGGCCCTGGTCGTCGGGCATGAGATCGCCCACAACGTCCTGCGCCACAGCCTCAAGAAGCTCGGATATCTGCTGACCGGTTTGGCCGTGGAAATCTCGGTGCTCATCGGCCGTCAAGCGGTCCACAACGAGACGATCAGCGTGTTGATGGATATCTATATTTACGGTGCTCCGGCTGTCTTCATGAGATTGATGGGACGGGCGTTCTCCAAGACGTTCGAGGCCGAAGCCGACTACGCGGGACTCTACATCACCGCCCGGGCAGGGTACGACATCACGCACGCATCCCAGTTCTGGCGGCGGTTGGCCACTGAATACCCCCGTCTCATCGAACGGCGGTTCCTGGCGACGCATCCGACGACCCCGGAGCGCTTCCTGGCTCTCCAGAAGGCCGCGCAAGAAATCCAGGAAAAACGGCAACGTGGGCAATCCCTTATTCCTGAGAAGAAAGATTAATGGATTCCCGCCTTCGCGGGAATGACACCTGGCTATGACGAATGAGTGAAGATCGTGTTGTGCTCGTCACTCGTCACTGGTATTACCGACTGATGGAGACCTGCCATGCAGAACACGCAGATCGAGATTACGGATGAGATGTTGCACCAATTACGCAACGTCAGCGTCCCGACGGTGACCGCGATGCTCGAGGCGAAGTTCCGGAACACGTACCTCATCGGGATTGAACCGAAAGCGCTCCAGCCGGGCCAGATCATGGTCGGCCGTGCCCGGACCCTCCGGTTCATCCCGAAACGGGAGACCATCCTGGAAGCCCAGTACGCGACGTCGGAGAACCGGCCCCACCGGCAGGTGATCGAAGACATCCAGCCGGGCGATGTGCTGGTGATCGAGACCGGCGGCTGCCTCGGCGCCGCGGTCGTGGGGGATATGTTCACCCGGCGCGTCAAGGAACGGGACGGGCAGGGGATCGTCATCGATGGGGTGGTTCGGGACATGTCCGCCATCCGGACGGTCGGCCTCCCGCTCTACTGCAAGGGGATGCACGGGTCGGGCATCGGGCGGGAGTTGATGGCGGTCGACTACGACCGGCCGATCAGCGTGGCCGGGGTACCGGTGTTCAAGGGCGATGTCATCCTCGGCGATGAGGACGGGGTCGTCGTCATCCCACCGGAAGGGGTGGCGGAGTTGATCGAGCACGGGATCGAGCACGACGTCCAGGAGCGATGGATCCGGCAGAAGTTAGCCGAAGGCTACCCGCTCCATCGGGTGTATCCCCCGGACGCGGAGATGGAGAAAGAGTACCGGGCGTGGCGGAAAGCCCAAGGGTGATTCGATTTTAGATTTTGGATTGGCGACCGTGGATTGAAGACCAGGGTTTTCTCAGAAGATGGTGGGGTATCAGTTGGGTCTGTGTGAACCTCTCTAATCCAAAATCCAAAATCTAAAATCCAAAATTCTTACAGGGGGTCGTATGATCTTACGCGAACAAGTCCTGGATTTCCACCGGGATGGGTTCGTCCTGGCGGAAGGAATGTTCAGTCAGGACGAAGTCGACGTCATGCTGGTGGCGGTCGAACAGTCGCAGCGGGTCGCGCAGACGACGTGGAGCGCGACGGACTCGGAAGGTCGATCCAGTAAGATCAGCCTGTGGATGGACATTGCCGATGATGTCCTCGGCCTGGTGAGCACGCATCCGCGCATCGTCAACAGTCTGCGTGTGTTGATGGGAGAGGATGTGTACCACTGGCACAGCAAGGTCATGCTCAAGCTGGCCCGTGAAGGGGGGGCGTGGGAATGGCACCAGGATTACGGGTACTGGTACCATGACGGGTGCCCGTATCCACGGCTTGTGTCTGCGATGATCGCGCTGGATCGGGCGGATGAAGAGAATGGCTGCCTGCGGGTGCTCGTCGGCTCCCACCACCTCGGCCGACTGGATCACGGTCGCGTGGGGTCTCAGACCGGCGCGGAGCTGGAGCGACTCGCGGCGATCGAGCGGCTCCTGCCGGCCCGGCTAGTCGAAGCAAGTCCGGGCGACGTGCTGTTCTTCCACTGCAACCTGCTCCACAGCTCCGGACCGAACCTGTCGGACCGTCCGCGACGCGCGTACATCTGCTGCTACAATGCGTTCTCCAACATCCCGATCATCGGCAAGGGTCACGGCGCGCCCGTGCCGATCCAGATGTGCGCAGACGACGCGATCGTCAGGGCAACGATGAATGCGGCGAATCAGTGACGAGTAACCAGTGACGAGCACAACACGATCTTCGCTCATTCTCCGCAGTCAATTGTCATTCCGCGCGAGCGGGAATCCATGATTCAGTTTATGAATCCATCATTCCTCATTCATCGTTCCGCCGTCGTCCTCTCCGGCCGCGACCCGTTTCTCATCGTCCGGGCGTGGGGGGATCGCGTCGAAGTGGACGACCGGGAGCGAGGGCGCACAGAGCGGTGGATCGGCGACCCGTTCGAGGTTGTCCGGAGTCTGCTCAACGACTCTGCGGTCGAAGGCAGCCCGGATGCCCCGCCGTTCCGGTCTGGCGGGGTAGTCGGGTATCTGGGCTACGGGCTGCGTCGCTGGGTCGAGCCGGTCCCGGTGAGGACGACGGATGAGCAAGGGGTACCCGACCTCTGGCTGGGGTGGTACCGGGAGGTCAAGGTCCTGGAATCGCCAAACAACGAGCGCGCGACGGGCCTCTCGCTGATGAACGAGGAGCCAGCCGGGCGTCTGCCGTCCTCTGCTGCTTCCAATTACACCAGAGACGTGTACCTTCGGACGGTCCAGCGTGTCAAGGAATACATCGCAGCGGGGGATGTCTACCAGGTCAACCTTGCCCAGCGGCTGGCTCTCCCGTACTCTGGGGCTGCCTCCGGCCTGTACCGGCGGCTTCAGCGCATCAACCCGGCCCCGTTCGCGACGTACTTAGACTGCGGAGATTTCCAGGTGGTCAGCGCGTCTCCGGAGCAGTTTCTGTTCTTCGACCCGTCCTCTCGCCGGGTGGAGACCCGGCCGATCAAGGGCACACGGCCGCGCGGCCGCACGCAGGCGGAAGACGAGTCGTTGGCGGAAGGCCTGATGACGAGCGAGAAAGACGGGGCCGAGCATCTGATGATCGTCGACCTGGAACGAAACGACCTCGGGCGCGTCTGTAACATCGGGTCGGTCTGCGTCCCGGCGCTCCGGACGCTCGAACGCCATCCGACGGTCTGGCACCTCGTCTCCACCGTCCAGGGGCGGCTACGGCCTGACTGCGACCGGGTCGACCTCCTCCGTGCGACGTTCCCGGGCGGCTCGATCACGGGCGCGCCCAAGATCCGGGCGATGGAGATCATCGACGAGCTGGAACCGACCGCCCGTGGCGTCTATACCGGGGCGATCGGGTATTTGGGGTTCGACGGGTCGCTCGACCTGAACATTGCCATCCGGACCGTAGTCATAAAGGATGGGGCCGCTCGTTTTCACGTCGGCGGGGGAATCGTCGCCGACTCTGACCCGGCGGCCGAGTATGAAGAGACTCTGGATAAGGCCCGGGCGATCGTGTGGGCGTTGCAAAGCGGTGATGGGTGGTCAGTGGTCGGTAAAAGAATGAGAAAGCAATCAGTGGTCAGCGAAAGGCAGTGACCAGCAAGGGCGCGAAGCAGCACGCCCGTCAGGACGAGTGACGAGTTATGGACCAGCGAGTCAAGAACCTTCCGATTTCGACTGGATACGGGTCGGGCCAGCGGCGGCATGTCACCCGGCGACTCGGACAGTTTCTCGCGCCGTCCACCCGGATGAAGCAGTGGACGTATGCCGGGTTGATCATGCTGATCCTCAGCTCCGTGTACCAGGTCGACCTGCTGGCGGCCGTGGCTTACCCGATCCTGATCGTCTGTGGCGCGTATTATCTGTGGAAAGTCGGGGGACTCCTCCGTGACCGGCTGTTCTGGAAAGTCCGCAATCGCATCCTGGCCTCCTTTATCTTTGCCGGTGCCCTTCCTATCTGTCTCGTCGTCCTCATCGGCCTGATCGTCGTCTGGTTTCTCATCGGCGCGATGGGAACGAATCGCACGGCGCGACAGTTCGAGGAGACGATCGACCGGCTCCATCATATCCCGACTCAAATCCAGCTCGAGCTCTACCGGACGGCCCTCTCCGGGAAATTCTCCCTGACCGATGCGGTGAACAAGACGCTGCAGACCAACCGGGACCTGCCGCATCTGTCGATCAGCGTGTTCGAGCGTCGGGGGAAGCGACTCAGCCTCGTCTCCACGATCCCGCCCGATTCTGCCGTGACAGACCTGCCGGCATGGGCGGCGGATAGTTCGTTTGCCGGGATCGTGACCGATGACCTCGCCGCCTATTTTCGCGCGATCTCCGGGATCGAAATCAAGGGCCGGAATATGTATATCCTCGCCTCGATCCCGCTGGACGAAGAATATCAGCGTGTCGTCCGGGAGCGGTCGGGCATCATGCTGTCCGGACTTCCGTTCTCCATCATCCGGCGAAGAGAAAGGCGGCTTATCATTCCCCATCCGCCGGGAGACCTTCCCCCCCTGCCGCCCCTGGATGGCTCCCTGTCCCCTCCTGCTAAAGTCATCCCTTCTCCGAAGACCGACCAGGTCGATCAGGCCTTGGGAGTCGGCGTGATCCATCTCCCCTGGGGGAGCCCCTTCAGAGCGATCGAATGGGAAGAGGGGCCGAAGGTCGGCCCGTCTAACGGGGCCTTGGAGAAATCGTCCCGTGTGCTGTTCCTGACGATGTCCATCGACCCGGTCTGGATCGTCCGCGACTCCCTCACCGGCGATTTCGACATCATGAACCGGCTGGTCACCGCCCTGATCGTCCTGTGCGCGAGCCTGGCGGTCGTGGAGCTGATCTCATTCTCGATCGGGTTTGTGATCTCGCGCCGGATCACCTCCGCCGTCCACAACCTGTCGCTGGCCACCCAGGCGATCCGAACCGGAAACCTGGATTTTCGGATCGAGACGCGGAAACACGACCAATTAGGAGAACTGGCTCATTCGTTCAACGCGATGGCCCAGAGTATTCAGGTGCTGCTCGCGGAGGTGGCGGATAAGCAGCGGATCGAGGCTGAACTGGCGATGGCGCGTGATGTCCAGGCGCAATTCTTCCCCAAGCACATCCCGCGGATCGGCCGCCTGGAGCTGATCGGCACCTGTATGCCCGCCCGGATGGTGAGCGGAGACTACTACGACTTCATCGTGCACGGAGAGACGATCCTGGACATCGTCGTCAGCGATATCTCTGGCAAGGGTATGGCGGCCGCGTTGATGATGGCCGGGCTGCAATCCGCCCTCCGCTCTCAGACGATGAGGGGGGACATCGAACCCCGTCCAGGCCGGCTGGTCCACACCGTCAGCCATCTCAACCGGTATCTCTGTCGGAATACCGCGCCGGACAAGTTCGCGACGTTGTTCCTCAGCTCCTACGACCCGAAATCCTCGACCCTGTCGTACTGTTGTGCCGGCCATAACCCCCCGTACCTGTTCCAAAATGGGACGATCCTCCGTCTCGCTAAGGGCGGGATTCCGATCGGCCTGTTTCCCGACTGGTCGTATGAAGAAGCGACCGTGAAGCTCTCGGAAGGGAATCTCTTCGTCATGTATACGGACGGGGTGACGGAGGCGCAGAACCAGCGCGAGGAAGAGTTCGGGGAACAGCGGTTGGAGCGGGTCATCCGGGACTACGCCGGCCGGTCGTGCGAGGACATCCAGTCCCGCATCCTGGCCGCGGTCCGTGATTTTGCGTACGGAGCGGAACAATACGATGATCAGACGATCGTGGTCGGACGGGTGAGGTAAGGACAAAAGAGAAAGGACGAAGTGGTAAGGACGAAGGACGAAAAAGCCAGAATGAAGAACGAAGGTTCCTCATAACTGTCATCCCTGCGCAAGCGGGAATCCATTTTGTCCTTTTCGTCCTTCTTATTTGCTTTTTTCGTCTTTCGTCCTTGTCTTTCACGATGCCGTGCACTGTTCACACAGCAGACGGCCGTCCCTGATGAGCGTGACGCGGGAGGCCCATTGCCTACACCCCCCACAAACCAATGGCTCAACACGATGACAGAGAGGGTCGTAATAGACGGGCACGCTCCGCTCCATCTTCCGGTCCGTGACTCGAATCATGACTTGAACTTTGGGCTGGAGCAGTCGCATCGCACCGACCAGTTGGAGGCGGAGACTCACCCTGTATTTCTCCCGGATGTCCTGGATACGGCGTTCCCGTTCGATCTCGTTGATCCGGAGCCGGTCTTCCCATGCTTGCATCCGCTCCGGGGGGGCCGTTCCCGATGTGCTCAGGCGGGTGAGCTGTTTCTCCCAGTCCGCTCGATTCCGGTCGAAAAAGGCATGTAGTCGTCCCAGTTCCTTCAGGAGCGCGAATCGGGCCCGGCTGGCATGTCGCTCTGCCGCTGCTCTGGCGTGCTGTTCCGCCTCCTGACAGGCGAGAGCGTAAGCATCCTCAACCTGGCAGCTCGGCTCTACGGGTGCCATGAGGTCAAGCGTCTCTCCGAGTATCGCGCTGCGCAGCCCCACGATCGCCTCCGCATCCGCCTGTCTCGCGTTGGCGTTCACCACAATCGGCAGGAGTTCTTCTTCTTTTTCATCGGCGGCCAGGGTGACTTTGAAATCGAATCGCAGGTAGGTGGCGATGACGGGGGTGACGGACTCCAGAATGGGCCGTTTGCAGTTCAGAAATGTCAGGGTGCGATCAACCCGCTCGAACACCCTCAACCGGGGCTGGTCCACGCGCACCCCCATGACGCA
>JACQVL010000176.1 GCA_016209865.1 Candidatus Latescibacterota bacterium
GTGGTAATCCGCCCTGAACAAGCCCATCAAGTCAACTGAGGGACAACACCCCTTTATCGCGCAACAGGTTTATTAAAGAATTCAAAAAAATAAATAGATTTGCCCCGGTCACGCATGATCTGGAACCAGCGCGCTGAGCTCCCGGGCTCGTTCCGTGGCGGTCACGACGGCGCTGATCAGCATACTCCGCAGCCCCCGCGTCTCCAAGTCGTGGATGGCCGCGATCGTCGTCCCGCCTGGGGTCGTCACCTGATCGCGCAGGACGGCCGGGTGGATGCCGGTTTCCTGAATCAGCCGGGCGGCTCCGAGGACGGTCTGGGCGGCGAGGGCGGTCGCCACCTCGCGCGGGAGACCCATCTTCACCCCTCCATCGGAGAGCGACTCGATGACCATGTAGATGTACGCGGGCCCGCTCCCGCTCAGGCCCGTCACCGCATCCATCAGCCTTTCGTGGACGAAGAAGACGCGGCCGACCGCCTGGAAGATATGGGCAGCAATGGTTTTATGCGTCTCGTTGGCGTACTGCCCCAGACAGATGGCTGAGGCGGCCTCATCGACGAGCGCGGCGATGTTGGGCATCACCCGTACGATGGGGTTATGCTGCCTGATACCCTTGCTGATCAGGTCGGTCGGGATGCCCGCCGCGATGGAAATCACCAGTTGGGCCGGGTCGAGGTGGTCGGCGATCTCGGCCAGGACTGCTGCCACCGCCTGGGGTTTCAGGCAGAGCATGATGATATCGGCGGACTGCACCGCCGCGACGTTGTCGGTCGCCCACCCGACCCCCCAGCGCCCGGCCAGTGTCTCCAAGTGCTCTGGCCGGAGGCCGGTGATCAGCAGGTTCTCAGGAGGGACCAGGTCCGCGCGGCGGATGCCGCCCAAGAGCGCGCCCCCCATGTTCCCCGCGCCGATGATGACGACCTTCTTGTCCGTAATCATCCGTGTCTCCTTGTCCTCTTCGTCTTCTCCTCCACGTGTCGAGCCACCACCACTCGATCTCTTCGGTTGTAATCCTGGTGAATCGTGACGCCATGCAATCGGGCCTGGCCGGTCAGCACCCGGTCCAACGCCGCCGCCTGGTCCTCGCCCATCTCCATGATGAGCAGACCGCCCGGCTTCAGGTACGCCGACGCGCCTTCGACGAGCCGCCGGTGTATGGCCATCCCGTCCTCTCCCCCGTCTAAGGCGAGCCGGGGCTCGAAATCCCGGACCTCGCGCGGGAGACGCTCAAGCTCCTCATGCCGGATATAGGGGGGGTTCGAGACGATCATGTCCAACGCCCCTTCAAGCCCCAACCCGGCCAGGGGGTTGAACAATGAGCCGGTCAGGAACGTGATCCGGTCCGCAACCCCGTGGCACGCCGCGTTCTGGCGCGCGACCGCGATCGCCTCAGGGGAGAGGTCAGAAGCGTAGACGGTGAGGGTGGGAAAGCGTCGTGCCAGACAGATGGCGATCACCCCCGAGCCGGTGCCGACATCGAGCACGGTGCGCCGCTGGCCTTGCCGGAACAGGTCCAGGTCATCCTCCTGGATGAGGGGCTGGATCGCGCTGATCGCCCGTTCGACCACCACCTCCGTCTCCGGACGCGGGATGAGCACGGCCGGGACGACCGAGAACGTCAGGGAGAAGCATTCAGCCGTGCCCGTGATGTACTGCACGGGCATGCCGGTCAGCCGTCGCTCGATCACGGCGGAAAAGGCTTCGACCTCTGCCGCAGCCAATGGACGATCAAATTTAAGGTAAAGATCGAGACGACGAAGCCCTAAGATATGCCCGAGAAGAATTTCTGAATTCAGTCGAGGCGATTCTATGGACTGAGCAGCGAGTCGAGCAGTGCCCCACCGGATCGCGTCGAGGATCGTCGAAGGGGAGGAAGAGGGGTCGAGAGACATGATTGGGGGTCAGCGAGCGGGTATCGCCTCCTTCTCAGCCATCTTCTCAGTCCGGTCGGCCTGGGCGAGGGCCTGGATAACCTCGTCTAACTCGCCCTCCAGGACCTGGTCGATCTTATACAGGGTCAACCCGATCCGGTGGTCAGTGACGCGCCCCTGCGGAAAGTTATACGTACGAATTTTCTCGCTCCGGTCCCCGGTTCTGATCTGCGACCGTCGCGCCTGGGAGATTTTCATCTCCTGATCCTGTCGAGCCAGGTCGAGGAGCCGGGCCCTGAGCACTTTCAACGCCTTGGCTTTATTCTTGTGCTGCGATTTTTCATCCTGACAGGTGACGACCAGGCCGGTGGGCAGATGGGTCACCCGCACGGCGGAGTCGGTCGTGTTCACGCTCTGTCCACCCGGACCGGACGACCGGAACACGTCGATGCGCAGGTCGTTGGGGTCGATCTCGATGTCGACCTCCTCCGCTTCAGGGAGGACGACGACAGAGGCGGCGGAGGTGTGGATGCGTCCTTGCGTCTCGGTCTCCGGGACGCGTTGCACCCGGTGCACCCCGCTCTCGTGTTTCAATCGTCCGTAGGCGCCCTGGCCTTCGACGAGGATGATGACCTCCTTCACGCCCCCTTTCTCGGACGGGCTGGAGCTCATCGTCTCGGTGCGCCACCCATGCAGTTCTGCGTACCGCGTGTACATCCGGTACAGGTTGCCCGCAAACAGCCCGGCTTCATCCCCCCCGGTCCCGGCCCGAATCTCCACGATCGCGTTCTTCGCATCGTCGGGATCCTGGGGCACCAGCCACTCCTGGAGCTGATTCTCCAGGGCGGCACGCTTCGGTTCCAGGTCGGCCAGTTCTGCCTGTGCCAGCTCGACCAACTCCGCATCCCCTGTCGCGTCGAGCATGAGCTGCTGTGCCGCCTCGATCTCGCGCACGAGGGTTTTATACTGGCGATACCGGGCGATCATCGTCGAGAGGTTATGGTATTCTTTCCCGTACTCCCGGAGTCTGGCCTGATCGAACGCGACGGCCGAATCAGCTAACAGCCGGTCTAATTCTTCGTACCGTTGTTCGAGCCGGTCGAGCTTTGCCTGCCACATAGCCAGAACCATCCATCACTTAGGGGGTTGCAGCGGTGGGGGCCTCTGGACTGGCCGTCCGGTATTTCCGCTTGAACCGTTCCACCCGCCCGGCCGTGTCGACGATCTTCTGCCGCCCGGTGAAGAAGGGATGGCAGTTGGAGCAGATCTCCACATGAATCGGACTGACCGTCGAGCGCGTCTCGAAGGTATTGCCGCAGGCGCAGGTGACGAGAGTCGTCTTATACTCCGGATGGATGCCCTTTTTCACGTTGCCCTCCAGGTCCGCGAGGCGGTCATCGTTCGACGAACCGCCGTCGCATCGTTCACATCGAGTCGACACAACACGTTAGCAAAAACCCGCGTCCCAAGATACAGGGTTGTCGCTCCGCTGTCAAGTGCCTTTTCAGCCCGACCGCCGACCGACCCGCCAGGCCCGCGACAAAATAGTTGCACGCCTCCGGCCTCTCTGTTATATTACACAGGAGATATTAAATCTGTTGCGTGATAAGGTGTCTTTTCTGTGAGACGTGTTTTCCCGGGCCGTGTTCGGATTAGATCGGAATACCCGTTTGGTGGAAGATCCGGTCATAGGCTCGTAGGTTCACCAA
>JACQVL010000163.1 GCA_016209865.1 Candidatus Latescibacterota bacterium
GCGCGGATGCGGTACAAGAAGCAACGCCAGAAGCAGATCCTGCAGATCATGGACAGCGGGCATTTCCATACCCAGCAAGAAGTGGCGCGCGAACTACAGCGCAAAGGGCTCGCCGTCAGCCAGTCAACCCTGTCCAAGGATTTTAAAGAATTGAGCCTGGTCAAGACGACCGCCCCGGACGGCACGTTCAAGTACGTCCTCCCGCAGCATCTCGCGCAAGAGTCCCGGGCGAGGACGGCGCATCGGGAGATCGAGGATTTTGTCACCGGTTTCGATGTCACGAAGAACCTGGTCATCCTGAAGACGGCGCCAGCGAACGCGCCGGGCGTCAGCGAGACGATCGACAACGCGGGCTGGCCCGGAGTCATGGGCACGATCGCCGGGGACAACACCATCCTGCTCATCTGCCGGACGACCGCTTACGCCAGACAGCTCGTCGAGCGGATTGATGCTATCCTCAACGGAAAGAAGGAGTCACCATGATCACAGTGGGCATCGTCGGCGCCACCGGCTACACCGGCGTGGAGCTCTACCGGCTGGCCCTGCGGCATCCAGACCTCCGCATCACCTTTGCGACGTCTGAGCAGTACCACGGCAAACACCTGAGCGAGGTCTTCCCCCAGATCGACCCGCGCCGTGATATCCTGCTCCGTCCGGCGGACAGCGTGCTCGACGAGCCGGCTGATGTCGTGTGCCTGTGCACCCCGGACGGGGTGGCGATGCGCCTCGCTCCGCATTTTCTGAACCGTGGCGCCCGCGTGATTGACGTCAGCCCCGACTTCCGGTTCGAGACCCCGGAGGGGTACAAAGCCTGGTACAAACAGGACCATCAGGCTCCGGCGCTCCTGCACGACGCCGTGTACGGCCTCCCGGAGCTGAACCGGCGGCGCATCCGGGAAGCCCGACTGGTGGGCAACCCCGGCTGCTACCCGACCAGCGTCATCCTGGGCCTGGCCCCCCTCTTAGCGGAAGGATTGATCGACCCGGAACACATCATCGTCGACGCCAAATCGGGCGTCTCCGGGGCCGGACGGGGACTCAAACTCCGCACCCTGTACGTCGAGGTGAACGACAGCATCGCGCCGTACGGGATCGGCCATAAACACCGGCACGTCGGCGAGATGGAGCAGGAGTTGGGGAAGATCGCCCGGACGAAGACGTTCGTCGTCTTCTCCCCCCATCTCACCCCGATGAGCCGCGGGATTCTGTCGACGATGTACGTCCGGCTGACCGCCGACCGGTCGACCGACGACCTGATGAGCCTGTACGAACGGCGATACCAGGGCGAGCCGTTCATCCGGATGCTGCGCCAGTGCCTGCCCGAGACCCGGTTCGTCGCTGGCTCGAACTTCTGCGACCTCGCCGTCGAACGGGTCAGCGGGACGGACCAGGCGATCGTGACGAGCGCCATCGACAACCTCGTCAAAGGGGCGGCGGGACAGGCGATCCAGAACCTGAACGTGATGTGCGGCCTCGACGAAACGGCCGGACTGCTGTCGTGAGAGGGAGGGACATGCAGACAGTCGTCATCAAGATCGGCGGGGCGACGATCAATCAGCCGGGTCTCATCGAGGAACTGGCGGGCGACCTGCGGCAGTTGGACGGCCTGTTCCCCATCGTCGTCCACGGCGGCGGCGCGGAAATCGGCCGGTACTTGAAGCTGCTGGGCAAGGAATTCACGTTCGTCAAGGGCCTGCGCGTGACGGACGCAGACATGGTGGACATCGTTGAGATGGTGCTCTCCGGCAAGATCAACAAAGCCGTCGTCTCCCTCTTCCAGCGATGTGGACTGCGTGCGATCGGGGTGAGCGGGAAAGACCTCGGCCTGCTCCGGGCGGAGAAACTCTACCAGGACGGGGCCGACATCGGGTTCGTCGGGAAAATCGTCGCGGTGGACACCGCCCTGTTCGACCTCTGCGCCGGCCACCACATCGTCCCGGTCGTGTCTCCGATCTCGTACGGGACTGACGGGGCGACCTACAACGTCAACGCCGATCATGCGGCCTTGGAGGTCGCCAAGGCGGTGGCGTGCGATGATATCGTGTTCATCTCCGATGTGGCGGGCATCCACCGCGCCAACGGGGAGACGATCCGCCGGCTGACCCCCGCCCAGGCAGACCGGCTGATCGCGGACGGGGAGATCACAGGCGGGATGATTCCGAAGGTGACGTCCGCCGTCGAGTGCGTCCAGGGCGGGGCCACACGCGCCCGGATCATCGCCTGGTACGGCCCGGGGACGCTCATCCGGGAACTTTCAGCCCCAGAGAGTACGTATGGGACGGTAGTGACGCGTTAACACGTTAGCACGTTCGAACGTTATTCTAAGGAGCCGCTGATGACGACCGCACAGATCATGGAACTTGACCAGCAGTACCTGGCCCCGATCTACAAACGCGCGCCCATCGTGTTCGACCGCGGCGTCGGGGTGTACCTGTACGACACGGACGGTAACAAGTACCTCGATTTTTTAGGCGGGATCGCCGTCAATTCTCTCGGACATGCCGTCCCGGAGATCATCGGCGCCGTCGCCCAGCAAGCGGCGCGACTGATGCACGTGTCCAACCTGTACCACACCGAGCCGTACGCCGTCCTGGCCAAACTGCTCGTCGATCATGCGTTCCCGTCGAAAGCGTTCTTCTGCAACAGCGGGTCGGAAGCGATCGAAGCGGCGCTCAAGTTCTCCCGGAAGTGGGCGTGCGGTGTGGCCGGGGAAACCAAGCACGAGATCATCGCGTTCGACCATTCGTTCCACGGCCGGACGTACGGGGCGCTGAGCGTGACGGCGCAGACGAAGTACCATGAGGGGTTCAAGCCGATGCTCCCCGGCGTCGTCGTCCTCCCGTTCAACGACGCGAGCACCCTCGACGCGGCCATCTCCGCAGAACGGACGGCCGCCGTCATCGTCGAGCCCGTCCAGGGCGAAGGGGGGATCAACCCGGCGCAGGTCGAGTTCCTCCAGACGATCCGCCGTCTCTGCGACGACCGGAAGACGGCGCTCATCTTCGACGAGATCCAGTGCGGGCTGTGCCGGACGGGCAAGCTGTTCGCCTACCAGCACCACGGGATCGAGCCCGACCTGCTGACGCTGGCCAAGCCGTTGGGCGGCGGCCTGCCGATCGGGGCCGTCCTGATGAAATCCCACATCGCCGAGGCGCTCACCCCCGGCTGTCACGGGTCGACGTTCGGGGCCAACCCGGTGGCCTGCCACGTCGCCGCCGCCGTCCTGCGGAAGATGATCGACGAGAACCTGGCCGACCGGACCCGGGCAGCGGGTGAGTACTTCCGGGCCGGGCTGCGCCGGCTGCAGGAAACCCATCCCGACCTCAAGGCCATCCGCGGGCTTGGGCTGCTGGTCGGCGTCGAGTTCGACCGGAAGGTGGATGACATCATCGCGGGATGCCGGGCGAAAGGCTTGATCGTCGGGTCGGCCGGGGAGAACGTCCTCCGCTGCGCCCCGCCCCTCATCGTCGAACACGCCCATATCGATGAGGCGCTCCGCATCTTAGGCGAGGTCTTGGCGGCATAATGACCCACGACGACTCCCTCACACGCCTGATGGAGGACTTCCACGCCTCGATCGAGATCGACCGGCGGCTGTACAAAGCCGACATCCGTGGCAGCATCGTGTACGCGCGCGGACTGGAACGAATCGGGGTGCTCACGGCGGAGGAATGTCAGGCGATCGTCACCGGGCTGACGGAGATCGAGGGGGAGATCGAGCGCGGGGAATACGCGCTGACGC
The DNA here is from genome assembly GCA_016209865.1 of Candidatus Latescibacterota bacterium. GTDB lineage: Bacteria > JAAXHH01 > JAAXHH01 > JAAXHH01 > JACQVL01 > JACQVL01. The sequence continues at coordinate 3,743 of JACQVL010000163.1, forward strand.
GCGACCTGGAAGACATCCATACCGCGGTGGAGAAGCGGCTGATCGAGAAGATCGGGCCGGCGGGCGGGAAGCTCCACACGGGCCGGAGCCGGAATGACCAGATCGCCTTAGACGAACGATTATACTTGCGAGAAACGATCGACGGCGTCATCGGCCAGAGCACGCAGTGCCAGAGCACGCTTCTCCATCTGGCTGAGCAGACAATGGACATCATCTTCCCCGGCTATACGCATCTCCAGCAGGCGCAGCCCATCCGGTTCGCCCACTACGCGCTCGCCCTCTTGTTCGCCCTCGAACGGGACAAGGGACGGCTGCGCGACTGCCGGACGCGGGTGGATGTCATGCCGCTCGGCTCCGGGGCGCTCGCCGGGAGCGCGTTCCCCATCGACCGGGCGTTCTTAGCGCGGGAACTGGGGTTCGCGGACGTCTCCCCCAACAGCTTAGACGCGGTCAGCGACCGGGATTTCATCGCGGAATTCCTGAGCGCGTGCGCTATCTTGATGGTTCACCTGAGCCGCGCCTGTGAGGACGTCGTCATCTGGTCGTCCGCCGAGTTCGGGTACGTCCGGCTCCATCCGCGACTGGTGACGGGCAGCAGCATCATGCCGCAGAAGAAAAACCCGGACGCTGCCGAGCTGCTCCGGGGCAAGTCGGGACGGGTCATCGGCGACCTGGTCGCGCTGCTGACCGTCCTGAAGGGCCTCCCGCATGCCTACAATAAAGATATGCAGGAGGACAAAGAGCCGCTGTTCGACGCGATCGATACGGTGACGATCTGTCTTCAGGTGTTCACCACCATCTGGGAGACGATCGAGGTGCGGACGGAGCGGGTCGCGTCGAGCATGGATGACGCGATGCTGGCGACCGACTTAGCGGACGCTCTGACGAAGCAGAGGATTCCGTTCCGGGAAGGACACGGGATCGTCGCCGCGCTCGTCAACGAAGCGGCCCGGCGCGGCTGCTCGTTGCGGGATCTGAGTCCCGCCGACTACCGCCGCGTTTCCGACCGGCTGGATGAGTCGGTCATCGCGCGCCTGACGTTCGCGGAGAGCACGGACAAGCGCGACCTGCCGGGCGGGACGTCACGACGGGCGGTGGTTGAGCAGATCGAGCAGGCGAGACGATTGATCATATAAACGGAGATGAAGGAACCGTGACCATACGCCAGGCAGTCATCACAGATGTTCCCCAGATCGTCGACCTGATCCAGCCGTACGTTGATGACGGGACTCTCCTGCCCGTCCCGGTCTACCGCCTGTACGAGCGAATCCGGGATTTCATCGTCGCGGAGACGGACGGGGAGATCGTCGGGTGCGGCTCGTTGATGATCATGTGGTACGACCTGGCCGAAATCCGGTCGCTCGCGGTGCGGAGGGGGCATCATGGCGGCGGGGTTGGCCGCCGGCTTGTCGAGATGCTGATCGGGGAAGCCCGTGTATTAGGCATCGCTAAGGTGTTCGCTCTGACGTACCAGACGACGTTCTTCGGCAAACTCGGGTTTCAGGTCGTGACGAAAGAGACTCTCCCCCAGAAGATCTGGAAGGATTGTGTCCACTGTACCAAGTACACCCACTGTGACGAAGTCGCGATGGTGCTCGAACTGATTCCCCGATCAGAACAGACTCCCTCGCCGTTTCCGATTCCGACCGATGGGACGCTCCTCATGCCCTCCCCGGCTGGATGAGGACGCCCTCAACCAGCTCCACTGGTGGCTCACCCTCCCGCCGGTGAACCTGATCGCCCGCGGGGACGTGATCCGGTTCCGCCATGCGCTCTACCTCATCGTCCATCAGGTCACGGCCGTCCTGTTCGGGTTGAACGGTCAGCCGGTCAGGATGACGTATCCGTCGACCCTTTCTGACGGTCGATCGCGTCTCGACGCCCTCCCCATCCGGCCTGACCAGTGCGGGCTGCGGCTGGAGCAGATGGTGACGGCCGGCCGCATGGAGGACGCCTGGGCGGTCGCCGCCCGGCTGATCGGCGATGTCTCAGCCCTCACTATCCCCCATCCCCTTTCTCTCCCACGAGGGGAGAGAAAGGGGAGTAGTCCCTGGGTGACAGTCTCCCCTCTCCCCGCCGTGGGAGAGGGGCCGGGGGTGAGGGCTTCACTATCACCCGATAAACTGGTTGTGCTCGCGCAGCAAGCCGCCCAGTGGTATCACCGGCTTCCTGGCCTCGACGGGATCGCCTTGACCGGCTCGCTGGCGCGCGGGTACGCGGACGCGATGTCCGACGTCGACCTGAGCGTGTACTGCCGCGCCATCCCCGCGCACGACGCGCGGAGGGCGGTCGCCGCCGGCCTCCCCGGCGTCCGCGGCATCCTGATCGAGCACGCCTGCGACACCGCCTGGGTCGAGGGCACGCTCGTTCACGTCCGGTACTGGCAGACGTACAATGTCGAGCGGATGGTTGCGGCGTTCCCGGCTCCGCCGTCCGACGCCTTCCTGGCGGAAGACCTCCAGGTCTGTGTCCCTCTCTATGACGTCTCAGGACGACTCCAGGCCTGGAAAGCCCGTGTGCAGGCGTTCGCCCCGCACCTCAAGGCCGAGTTACTCGCCCCGACTCAGCGCCGGCGGCCGGCGTTCGCCCGCGCGTGGTCGGCGGCGCTGGCGGCGCATGATGTTCTCCATCTGCACTGCCTGGCCAATCAGGCCGCCAACGACTGGTTGATCGCCCTGTTTGCTATGAACGACCGCTTCTTGACAACGCCTCGATGGTGTCGTGACGAGATGCGCCGGTTTGCGATCATCCCGGCTGAGAGCGAGGCGCGGCTTCTTGAGGTCGTCGAGCCGATCACGGACTGGGGCGAGGCGGGGAATCGATGGAGGGGATTACATCAGCTCTGGGAGGAGGTGACTCGCGCATGCGGAACGGCGCAATAAGCGTGGCAAACAGATCAAACAGACCCCCGGAGTAATACACCTGGCCTTCCTTCTGAATTGGCCACTATTAGGTGGTCACCCCTGTTCAGAACCCGGAACCGAACACCAACATAGTTTGCAGGCAGAGCGGTAGAAACTGTTTCAGAAAACCGACAAGCTGAGCCGGTTCCGGTCGGCCGGCAGCAAAATCGGCATCCGTTTTGATCGGTGTCATCTTCATACGACTCCCCTCGTCTCAAATTGTCATCGCATCAATTTGGTCATACTCCTGATAGGAACCAATGAAGCGAATGTAGACGATCCCATACGCAGAACGGGAAGGAACTGTTCATCAACTCTTTGGCGACACAGGTTGAGACTGCGCCTGCGTCAATGTCCGCCCTGCGGGACTCCTCGGTCCCCTTAATCATACTGGCTCTGTCTATGCTCGCCGAGCAGTCGCCGCTGCCTGGGGGTCGCCTGCGCGAGCAGCTGCGGATCGAACTGGAATTGATTCAGATAGGGCGGATATTTCTGCGTCATCATCCGGTTGGCATAGTGGACCTGCAGCAGGTACCGCACCCGGTCGCTCGTGTTGGCCGTGCCCCGGTGCCAGAC
>JACQVL010000167.1 GCA_016209865.1 Candidatus Latescibacterota bacterium
ACCGTCAGTCCATCCAGCGTCACCGGAAGCACGACTGTCGGGTCGGACGGGCGATAGGCGGCGAGGGCGTCACGGGCTGCTCGGTCGATCTGCGTGAGGTCTGGCCTGAGGAACGGCGCCCACAGACTATCCTGTTCCACGATCCTGGCCAGCCGCATGATCGTCGTGTCGAGGCCGTCGAACAGGCTCGAGTCCGCTAACGTTGGCCAGCGGGGTGCGATTTGAGGTATTCGTACTCCTGTCCCATCCATAATCCTGGTGTCTTGCATCGGTGGGATTGTCTCGACCAGCTTCAGCTCCGTCCATGCCGGCCCCTTGCGCTGGACCGCGCCCATGTCCTGCGACCGGTGCATGCTGCGGCTTTCGAGTCCCACTTCCAGGTACGACCGGCCTAAGACCGGGCTGTACTCCCCGACGTTGACCCGGAGGGTGGCCAGGCTGGGGAACGAGGCACGCGTATTATTGATGTAGAGCTTCTTCGCCTGCCAGGGACGGAGTCCGGCGGCGATCTGATCGGGAAAGCGGTTCGGATCAGCGGCGGCCCGGAACGCCTCCCGTGCTAACAGGCCAGCCGCCTGGTGCTGCCCGTGGCCGTCCTCCGGAGCCCCCGCGAAGACCGAGACGATCACATCCGGCCGGAACATCCGGATGACCCGTACGATGTCCGCTAACGTCTCCTCGTGGCCCCAGAGTTCCATCGCCTCCGACGCCTGCTTGGAGAACCCGAAATCGTACGCCCGCGTGAAGAACTGCTCCGCGCCGTCGAGCTGGCGGGCGGCTAAGAGTTCCTCCGTCCGGATGATCCCGATGCCGTCGTACAGCTCGGGGCCGATCAGGTTCTGTCCCCCCTCACCACGATCGACGGACAGGTAGGCGGTCCGGGCCATCAGTCCACGGCTCGTGTACGCCAACAGGCCACTGTTCTCGTCGTCGGGGTGCGCGCCGATGTTGAGCAGGCTGACGACGACCGGGAGCTTCTGGAGCGCCTGAACCAGGCCGGTCGTCCCCCGGCGGTCGGACGCCGGACGGCCGGCAAGGGAGGGAGCGGGGAGGAGCAGGCAGAGGACGGCGGCGAGGAAGAAATTTTGGATTTTGGATTTTGGATTTTGGATTGGAGCGCGTTGAAGAGCGGGGGACATGAATCTATCCTCTCTCTTGTGTCATTCACTCAGTGTCCGCCGGTACAGCCAGATGAACCCGGCCAGGATGACGAGGAACCCAGCGGCCACGATGCCGAATTTCCGGCGGGTGCTTACCTCCGTCCGGGCGGCCCGGATGTCGGTGTCCACCTTCTTCAAGCTGGCCTTGACGGAATCGGCACGCGGGACGATCGTCTGAAAGACGAACACGTGGGAGACCTTCTGGCGGAACATCTCCCTGGCCAGGTCCGCCCCCGCGTCGATGTGATCGACCGGCACCCCCGCCGGCCTGAGGTCTGCGGCCGCCTGTTTTGCCTGCGCGATCGGAGTCAGAACGCCCGTAATCACCCCGTTGAACTGGTCAAGGATGTCGTCCGTGTGGCAATCCCCGCAGCGCTTCGGCGTCGAGATCTTGACGACGTCGGCGGGGACGACTTTGTGGTCGGAGTGGCAATCCACGCAGTTGGGAATAAATTCACCGACTGTTCCGTGAGGACTCGGGATGTAATTGTCACGCTGAACCTGATGGCACTTCCCGCACTGCTCGGGCACCGCCGTCGGGTCGGGGATGCCGATGTACCCGGCGTTCGGGTCGTGCGCCTGTTCTTTGACCATCGATTTGGGCGACCCCCCGTGGCAGTCCTGACACCCGATCCCGGCCGTCTTATGGACACTCTGCTGCCAGGCAGGGACGGCTTTGGACATCTCCTCGTCCTCCAGGCTCGCGTGGCAGGTGAGACAGCCGCTGCCGCCCGGCTGTGCCGCCGGAGGCTCCGCGCTCATGACGCGGACCGGGAGCAGGGGGACTCCGACCAGACAGACGAGCAACCAGAGGAGCCGCTTCATTCTTTCTTCATGTCCTTCTCAGGCGGGGTGGAGGTCGGCGGCGCGGCGGCAGAGTCGGACTCCGCGATCCCGTGCGGCACCCCTTTCGTATCGAAATGGTAGCGTGTGCCGAACATCGTCCGGTCAGTCTCGGCTAATGCGCCCAAGATGGTCAGGATGACGGCGACGCAGACGAACAGGATGCCGAGTGTCGTGGCGACCGGCCGGCGGGCCGGATGCCGCTCCGGGGAGCGATCCAGGAAGGGAAGCAGGAATAAGCCGAGGATGACCAGCCCCGTCCCGATGATCCCGACAAGCTTCGGGAAATACTTCAACACTTGATACATCGGCAGGAAGTACCATTCCGGCTTGACCCCGACCGGGGTGTTGAACGGGTCCGCTTTCTCATGGAGCGGGAGCGGAGCGTAGACGATGAAGATGAGCATCCCCGTGAAGACGAGCAAGGCGACCAACAGCTCCTTCATCACATGGTTCGGGAAGAACGATTTCCCACCTTCTTGCTTGAGGTCCTCCACGGATTTCTCAGGCCCCTTCGTGCTATCCAGGGTCGAAATCCCTTTATACCGGATCAGGACGAGATGGAGGCTGACCAGGAAGACGAACAGCCAGGGCAGGACGATGACGTGGACGGCGAAGAACCGGGTCAGGGTCATCCCCGTGACGTTCTCCCCGCCGCGCAGGGTCAGGAGGATGTATTTCCCGATGACCGGCGCGGACCCGGCGACCTCCGTCCCGACGGTCGTGGCCCAGTAGGAGAGCTGATCCCAGGGCAGCAGGTAGCCGGTGAACCCGAAGCCGAGGGTGACGCCGAGCAGGAGGAACCCGATCAGCCAGGTGATCTCCCTCGGCTTCTTATACCCTCCGTAGAAGAAGACCCGGACGGCATGGAGGTACAGGAAGGCGATCATGAAATTCGCCCCGTACGCGTGGCTCTGACGAATGAGCCAGCCGAACCGGACCTGCTCCATCACGAACTTGACGCTGTCGTAGGCCGATTCTGCGGAGGATTTGTAATACGTCATCAACAGTAAACCGGTAAGAAACTGGCTGGCGAAGAATAGAAGCGTGATCGTCCCGAACGAGAAGAGCCAGTTGACATGCTTCGGGACGGGTTTGGTCAGTTGCGTCTGGATGAACGTGATGAGCGTGGAGAGTTCGATCCGGTCTTCAAGCCAGCGGTTGACGCCGCTGACACTGTGATTCAGTCTATCTTTGAGCCAGTGATTGACACCCCTGACGTATTTCGTCAGCATCGTCTTCTCCGAACCAAGAGGAAGCCGTGAGCACTATCCGCCGAGGATGACCTTCTCCCCGCTTTGGGCCACGCTGATGGCGACGAGGGGTTGAGGCGGCGGTCCCCCGGTGACCTGTCCCTTCTGGTCGAATTTCCCGCCGTGGCAAGGACAGAAGAATTCCTGGCCAGTCTCCACCCATTTGACGACGCAGCCCAGATGCGTACAGACCGCGTTGAAGGCGATGAACCCGTTCGGCCCGTTGACGACGATGGCTGGACGGCCGCGATAGATCACCGTCTTCGACCCACCGAACGGGATATCTGACGCGGCGATCTCGACGCGACTGGCTCCTTCAGCCTCCGGCGGTGGCTCGAGGTACCGGGTGATCGGGTAGAGCGCACCCAGGAACCCGGCCGCACTGAGCGCTCCTAAGCATCGCTCCAGAAAGCGACGCCGCCCACCCGGTCGTGTGGGTGGTTTGGGCCTGGCAGGTTTAGCGGGTTGTGGTACGGTATCCGGCGTGGCCATGCTGAGTTTCTCCCCGTCCTGGAGTCAATCGGTGGTCGGTACAAACGATCATTGCTCTATTCAACCGGGTTCCTGATTCCTTGTAACCTAATTCTCGCGCATGACGGTTGTCAACTACTTTTTGGCCCGCGTTTCCCTCAACCAGACGGGCTTCTCCGCCAACTTTTCGCTTGACTTTCGACCGGCGATAACCCTGATTGTGTGAGGGTTTTCCTGATCGTGCCCGTTTCCTGGTCGTGTGTTCCCGCCATTCGTCTGTCCATGAGCGCTCCTATGACCCCGCGTTCCCTGTTCATCGGGATGATGTGTGGTCTGGCATTCCTTGTCGGTTGTGCCGGCTCGAAGCCGGTCTCCTTCTCGGTGACCCGGCCGCCGTTGCTCGGAACCGCCCCGGTGAAAGTCATCGCCTGTCTCGGGTTTGGTGGAGAGGATGTGGAGGCTGGGGCGCGGGTGGAATCCCGGCTACTTCAGCTCCTGGCCGTGTCCGGGACGTACACCGTCGTCCCGCCGGGCCCGATCCGTGCCGCATTGGGCGGGCACTCGCGCGAACGCATCGAGATGACGGATACGTTAGCGCTGGCCGTGGGACGTGCGGTCCGCGCCGACGTCGTGCTGCTCGGCCAGGTGACCAGTGCGTTCACCGAATGGTATGGCGAGGAGAAGAAGTTTCGGAACATCGAGGTGGCTACGACGGAGACGCTCCCCCGGCGCGGGGCGACAAAACTGGTGACCGTGCCATACTGGGAACCGTTTGTGCTGCAGACCGCCTCGCTGGAGGCCACCATCCGGGGGTTGAGCGTGGAGACGGGCCGCGAGGTCGGCATGGAGCGGATGGAATCCAGGAATGCCTTCAGAATCCCACTCCCGGTCGCTGTCGAAGATGCTCCGAAGAAACCCACGATCGTCAAGCGGGTTAATCCTCAACTCGTTGACGTGACCGCCACAGAGCTGGCGAGAAAGCTGGTCGAGAGTCTCTCCTGGCATCCGGTGTCCTTCACCCGGTACGTGAAGCGGGGAGTCAGAGGGGGGGATGAGGGACTGATTGCGGCGTTGAAGGGGGAGTGGGATCGCGCGCTGGCCATCTGGGAACGTGCGGTGCGTGAAGCGCCCAACAGTCCGGGCGCCTGGAATAACGTGGCGATCGCGTACGAGCAGGCGGGCCGGCTGGCCGAGGCACGGCAGGCGTACGACCGTGCGCTGGCGTTGCAGCCGGGGGACCCGGTGATCAGGAAGAATCAGACAGAAGGATGGTAACGGTCGGCGTAGATCAGGCTCCTGGCAGATTTTTATCTCTCTGCTGGCCACCTGAGGAGTGACCGTTGATGCTCACTCGGATACGTGTCTTTGTTCCCCAATGGAGCATCCAGCACTTCACGCACTTTTCGGATCATCACATTCGGGGTGAATGGTTTCTGGAGCAGGGAGGTTCCGGCCTCCAGGATGTTGTGCTGAATGATCGTACGATCCGTGTAGCCCGACATATAGAGGATTCGTATATTCGGGTGCACGCACGCTAAGTATTCCGCCACTTCTCGTCCGCTCATCTGGGGCATCACCAGGTCGGTCAACAACAGATCAATGCCCGATCCGACATGCTCCTGGCCAGTGAGCAGAGCCTCTCTCCCGTTCGATGCTTCCAGCACCGTGTAGCCCTGTTCCTGCAGAATCTGGACCGCCAGCTCGCGCACCAGAGAATCATCCTCAACCACGAGCACGGTCTCCGTGCCGCGTGGCACGGCGCTGGATGAATCGTCCTTGGACCGAACCTCGACGGCCTCTTCAACACGGGGCAGGTAGATCTTAAAGGTCGTCCCCCGGCCTACCTCACTGTAGACCCAGACGCATCCCCCACTCTGCTTGATGATACTGGCCACGGTGGACAAGCCCAGTCCGGTCCCTTTGCCGGGTTCTTTGGTCGTAAAGAATGGCTCAAAGATACGTGCCTGGGTGGCCTCATCCATCCCGCAGCCGGTGTCACTCACTGCCAGCATCACATACGGGCCGGGCTGGACGTTGGCGTGCCAGCGGGCATACTCCTGATCTAATTCAACGTTCGCGGTTTCAATCGTGAGCACCCCCCCCTCCGGCATGGCATCACGGGCGTTGACGACTAAGTTCATGATGACCTGCTCGATCTGTCCAGGGTCGGCTTTCACACGGTCCAACGCCGAGTCTGGAACCGTAATCAGCGTAATCTGCTCGTCAATCAACCGCCGCAGCATTTTGTCGATGTCGGTCATCACCGTGTTCAGGTCCAGGACTTGTGGATGCAGCACCTGCTTGCGGCTGAAGGTCAGGAGCTGCCGAGTCAGTGCGGCGGCACGATTGCTCGCTCGCTTAATTTCTTCGAGGCTCTTCCGCATCGGGCTGCTCGCGTCGAGGCGCAGCAACAGGAGATCAGCATACCCCAGAATGACCATCAGCAGGTTGTTGAAATCGTGAGCCGCCCCGCTCGCCAATTGCCCGACAATCTCCATCTTCTGCGCCTGGAGAAGCTGCGCTTCCAACTGTGCGCACTCGGCCTTGAGCTGTTCCTCTGCTCGGGCGCGCTCGGCGAGTTCACGTCGCAGTGCCTCGTTGACGCTCGCCAGTTCAGCGGTACGTTCCTGAACCCGCCTCTCGACCTCGTCAGGGCTCTGTTGCAGCGCCTCTCCCGCCCACGAACACAGGCGCAAGGCAGCATTGAGACGAGTGTAGGATAGTGTGCTCATGGGGATTCTTTCGTCTTGTGCAACCGGATGGTATGGAACGCTTCCCTACGTACCGATGGTGTCAAGCAGGCGCTCGACTTCGGCCGCATCCGTCTGGGCCCCCAGCTTCCGAAAACCGGACAACGCCGACTCAAAGGATGCCCGGGCTTCGGTGGTATGGCCCCAGGCCGCATGCAGTTTCCCTATCTCCCGGTGCGTTTCTGCACTGCCCAGAGGGTTCGTATACTCCTCGTTCAGGCGGAGGCTGTCCTGGAGCAGACGGGCAGCCGTCGCCCACT
>JACQVL010000013.1 GCA_016209865.1 Candidatus Latescibacterota bacterium
AGTCTGGGTGTACAACCTGATCGACACCGTGATCTCCGGACCTAACCTGGGTCGAGACGAAGATCCTATCGGACTTGGCCCCGGTCGGCAGAGGGTCGGGATCATCGTCAACACTCACAGCATGAACGTAGAGTACCGCGTGTCGTTTTGAGCTGAAGGACGAACTCCTATGGACAACCCTTACCGCCACCGCGGCCCACTCACCCAACCGGCGCTGTTCTACGGCAGGAAAGGGTTGATCACTCGCGTCTATTCTCGCATCGGAGTGGACCGTCCCCAGTCGATCTCGATCGTCGGAGAACCGAAAATCGGCAAGTCGTCTCTCTTACGGATCTTATACCACGAGCAGACCAGGCAGCAGTATTTAGACGACCCTCACGGCTTCGTGTATGCTCTCATTGCCCTGAAGGAAGAATGGGTTGATCGACCGGCAGCGTTTTTTCGCCTGCTTCTTGAGAAAGTTCAAGCGCAGGAGAGTACACTGGCTGAGGCGGTGATCGAGCCATCTTACGACGGCATCGGGCGGCTGGCCGAAGCCCTCAAGAACACAGAGAAAAAGCTGATCCTGTTCCTGGATGACTTTCACGTGATCACCCAGAATGAACACTTTCCCGTAGAATTTTTCTCCTTCTTACGCTCGGTCGCCAGCCACTACAACGTAGCCTATATCACCACCTCACATGAAGAACTGCAAAAATTGTGTGTCTCGCGGGCTGTGGGCGAGTCCCCATTCTTCAACATCTTCACGAACGTGACCCTCAAGCCGTTTACGCCGGAAGAACTGGCGCAACTGGTGACGGAGCCGGCCGCCCAGTTCGGGGTCTCGCTGCAGCCATACCTGGACATCATCGTTGACCTGGCAGGCTATTTTCCGTATTTGGATCAGATCGCCTGTGAACGATTGTTTGCGTTGAAACCATCCGGAGACAAGCTGGAGTCCTCGGTCCTGAATGACCTGCGAGCGCACGTTCTGACGCAGGTGCACCCGTTCTATCAGTCCATCTGGGAGAGTTTCAATCAGCAGGAGCGAGAGATCTGTCGCGCGATATTCAGCAACAATGGCAGCCTTGCCCCGCAGGTAGAGTTTGTGGCCAGGAATTTGCAACGACGGGGCTACCTGGCTCATGAGAACGGTGCATACCGATTCTTTTGCTCCAGCTTCCGGCTGTTCGTGGCAGAACAATGGGGATTCGAGGCGAGCTGGGAGGAAGGGGGAAAAGGCGTCCTGGGATGGTTCAAATCGATGTGGCACCGCTAACCGGGCTATCCTGCCTGCTGGACAAACTCCATGAACAGGCGGGAAAAAAGACGGGGTTGGCCGGTCTCTTCGACGACATACCCCTTGCGCTTGATCTCACGGAGCGCCGGACTTCGTGGCTTGCCAGGTGATGCAGTGGCCAACTCCCGGCAGACCGTCCGTTCGTCGTCAGAGAGCGACTGCCAGATGAAGGCAAAATGCGGCTGCATCTCATCCCAACAGGTTTCCATAAAGCTATCCTCGTTGAGGCGTTCTGGTGTCTCCAGCAACAATTCAAACGCCACACTGCACGCGATCTGCAGAAAGAACGGGAAGAAGCCGCCCACATCCAGCAAGACATCCGTGTAGGAGGCTAAGGGATAGCCGGCCGCAGCCGATGGTTCGGCGATCAGAGTTCTGGCTTCCTCGACCTGGAACGGTCCAAGGGGCAGGTGCCAGAAGATGTTAAAGAACGGCGAACTGGCAATTTTACCGCTGGCACACAGTCGCTGCAGATGCACTCCGGAGGCGATGAGATAGGCCACATCGTTATTGTTGGCCAGACCGCGGAGGAAGTCAAAGAAGGCTCGATCAAACTTGGGGTTGGTTCCGATAATTTCAAATTCATCCAGGAGGAAAACCAGGCGTTGGTGTCCCTGGGTGAGACTGGCCACCATGCTACGAAACCCCTCATAGGTGGCCGGTTGATCGACGTGAACCGGGTTTGAGATCTTGGCTAATTCATCGTACACAAACCGAAAGAAGTTTTCAACGGTTGTCTGGCGCCGTTCCTGTAAATCCAGCAACAGAAAAAGATAGCGTTGAGGATCGTTGAGGTAGAGGCGCTGAGTGTCTGGATCAGTCAGATGGTGCAGGAAAGAGGATTTCCCGATTCGCCGTTCTCCCACGATCGAGATCGATTGGGGCAGCGACGCGTTGAGACGATGAAACAGGCGTGTGAGTTCGCGTGTGCGTCCGAAAAAATCCCGCCGATCCCGAACAGCAACCCGATTTAGATAGGGGTTTTGACCAGCCCGGCGATGAGCTCGAAGTGCAGGCAGCGCGTCGGGACCTCGTGCCTTCACCTCATACACTTCAATGGGTTCACTGACCCCCTTGAGGGAGTAGAACCCCAGCGATGTCGCGGTGAGATCCACCTGGCTTTTAATTTGTCGCCACACATCCGCTGAGATATAGATACTTCGAGGTGTCGCCAACGCCTGCAGTCGGGCGGCAACATTGACGCCAAGGCCCTGCAGACTGCCCTCCCCCAGGACCACATCCCCCAGATGAATCCCCATGCGCAACGCCAGGCGGTGCTCATCTTTGAGCGCCGCTTGCGTGTCCAGCGCACAACGTACCGCCTCCACCGTGCTCCCGAACATGACGAGGAAGCCATCTCCGAGTTCGCGGATGACTGTTCCGCTATGCCTCTCCACGCAGGGGAATAGCACCTCGCGCTGCCGCAGCACCAGCCGACGGGCGAGTTGCTCATCCTGTTCCATGACCTCGGTATAGCCGACCATGTCGGTAAACAGAATGGCAGCTAACTGGTGTTGGGGCACGGCTCTCTCCATACTGGCAGCTCCGTTCAGGCAACCTGATGCAGACAGCATTGTAAAATATACAGGCTCGCTGACCAGCATGCCAGAGAAATCTTACAGCCTGCAAGAAAACTCTGGACAGATCGCGGAAGACCCATCAATTTGATGGAGACCTGGATAACCCCTCTATTACGAGACGCAGTAAAAAGTCCCGCAGGAGCGCCACCTATGAACGATGAGCAAAAATACCTCTTCGACCTGCACGGGTACATCGTCCTGAGGAATGTCGTGCCTCAGCCTGTCATCGACGTTTGCAATACGGTGTTGGATCGTTTCGAGCACATGCCCCCCGAAGAGTTCCCCCCTCCGCTGGTGCTGGGGACGCCCAAGACTGAGCGGGAACTCTACATCTCCAACATCCTGGAAAGCGATCCGGCGTTTCGTCCGCTGATCGACCTGCCCGAAGTGCTGGACATCGTCGCGGGCGTGACCGGCGGGCCGTACCGGCTGAACCATACGTACACGATCTATCGCTGGGGCGGCGGGTACACCTCCCTGCACATGCACGGAACCCCCATCATCTCGAAATGCCAGTACCATTGCCGCAACGGCCAGATGATCTCCACGCTGACGAAAGCGGTGTTTCCGCTGCTCGACTGCGACGTGGAAGACGGCTGCTTCGCGGTCATTCCGGGCGCGCACAAGAGCAACTTCCCCAAGCCCTGGGGCAATCACCCCAACGACAACCCGCCCGTCGTGCCCATCCCGGCGAAGGCGGGGGATTGCATCATCTTTACCGAGGCGCTCACGCACGGCTCGATGATCAATGTCTCCGGTCGCCCGCGCCGCACGGTCTATTTCTGCTACAGTATCGGCTACATGCCCGACTGGGGCGGCCAGGGGCTGCGCTTCAGCGACCACATCATGGAAGGGCTGACGGACGCGCAACGCGAGGTGATCCGGCTGAAGTAAGAATCAAACGGAAGCGGGTTGAACGATGTGCTGCCAGTGTGCAGTCAGATCGACGACCAGAGAGGAGCAGGCATGGTGAAACGCGGAGTGATCGGCATCCTCGTCTGCGTGGGGCTTGCCGCGTTCATGCCCCCTGCGTTGGCCCAAGAACAGCCCTTCACCGTCAGCCTTCTCGGCAGTAGTGCCATACCAACCGGAGTCTTCGAGAATAATAATGCGTTCGGGTTTGGCGGACTTCTTCAGGTGAACTACCCGGTCACCCGGAGAATCGGGGTCGGTAGTACAGTCGGGTTTCTGAACTTTGGAGCACAGGACCGGGCCGCCGAGACGCCGCTCGTCATCTTTATCGTGAAAACCCCACGTCTGAACATGACCCCGCTCCTGGCCACCGGCCAATACCTGTTCTCACCGGACGGTCAGGTCAAACCCTACTTGAAGGCAGGCCTGGGACTCTACCGCCTGGGGGTCAGTGATGTCGATACCGTGTACAACGCGGGGGATGTCGACGGGAATGGGGTGGTCAGTGCGGATGAGATGTACCATTATACGCCCCGGTATATCGATCAAACCAGGGCCGGAGGGACGCTGGGAGGCGGTGTCTTAGTGACGTTGACGCCGGAGCGGTGGTGGTTCGAAGTTCAGGGCGCCTATCATCTGATGACGACGAAAAGACTGGGAATCAGGTTCAGGACGACATTTCTGTATCTTGGCCTCGGGGTCAGTAGAGCGTTAGGGCGTGCCCGATAGGAAGAGTGGGGGGGCAGGAAAGGTGATGAATGTCGATTTGCGCGACCAGTGGCTCACAGAAGGGTCTGTCCTGATCCGTCATGTGTTCGACAGGAAGCGGACCGCACGACTGCTCCTGATGTGTGACGCCATCCTTGAGCAGTGGCGGATCGCCAACCCGGAAACCGGCAAACCGGGCGGCGGGCCCGATTCAACGGTGATGCGGCATCTGAACCATGCCGGGTACTTCCATGCGCACCCGGAATGGCTCGGTGAACTGATGGACGCCGTCGCCGACGAAACGGTGTTAGAGATCGTCCGGACGATCCTGGATGACGAACCGTTGTTCCGCTGCACGAGCTACTTCTTCAACCCGACCCTGACGAGTCTGGATGGGAACTGGCATCGGGACTCACAGTTCGTCACGCCCAACGATGAGGCAGAACAGGAGATGCTGTTGAGCAGTCCCCGCGCCGGCTCAGGGGTGCAGATGCAGATCGCCCTCGTGCCCAGCGACGATGTGGAATACGTGCCCAGTTCTCATCGGCGGTGGGATACGCCGGCGGAGTATCACATTCGCAAGGCAGAGGAGGGCAAACACAGCCGATCCCACGACATGCCCGGCGCGGTCCGCCTGGCGCTTGAACCCGGCGATGCCGCGCTCTTCAACCCGATGGGCCTGCACCGGGGCCGTTATCATGCCGACAGACTGCGGCGGACATTGATGCTGACGTATACCAGGGCGTCAGTCCCGTGCTATGACTATTTCTCCCATCAGCCCTGGTTCCTGGAACCGGGTTATCTGGATCGTCTCTCCCCGCGGGCACGGCCGTTCTTCGAACGGTTCGTGGAGATGTATGCCCAGCGATGGCGGGAGAAACTGGCCGAGACAGCGACCGCGTCGTCGGGGAACTGATCACCGATCACTGATCTTTAACAACCGGGCAGCATTTCCGCCGAGGATGCTGTGTTGCTCCGCCGCCGGGATCGGGAGGTCTTGAATGACTCGAACGGCAAGGGCGGTGTTCCCGATCTGGTGCGGGTAATCGCTGCCCAGGACGAGTCGATCCGGGCCGGCGAAATTGAGGGCGAACTGGAGTGCCTGAGGCTGGAATGCGACGGTATCCAGGAACGTCTGTTTGAAGTACTCACTGGGTGGTTTCGTGATACGACCCCGGCATTCTTCGTACGCCTGATACCCCCGATCGACCCGCTCCGCCACGTACGGGATCGTCCCGCCCAGGTGCGCCAGCACGAATTTCAGGCCGGGATACCGCTCCAGCACCCCGCTGAACACGAGTCGCGTGATGGCGAGCGAGGTATCGAACAGAAAGCCCAGGAGGGCGGTCAGACGGTAGTCCTGCATCGCCTCCACCCCGGCCGGACTGGTCGGATGAAGAAACAGCGGGATGTCCAGGTCGGCGGCTTTCTCGTACAACGGCCAGTAGGCCGGAGCATCCAGCGCCTGACCGTTCACGTTGGCGAACACGAGCGCGCCTCTATGGTTGAGCTGGGTGACCGCTCGTTCCAGCTCGACGACGGAGGCGTGAGGGTCTTGCAGGGGGAGGGCCGCTAAGGCGAGAAAACGACCGGGGTACTGCTGCACCGTCTCCGCAAACGCCTCATTCACGATCTGAGCCAGTCGGATACCTCGTTTGGACTCCTCGATATGCACGCCGGGGGTGGTGAGCGAAAACACCTGAATGTCCACCCCGCAGCGGTCCATCTCCTCGATCCGCGCCTCCGGATTTCGATGACCGTCGACGACCACATTATAATCCCCCGCATACTGCAGACGGTCGTGTCCTGTCGCATCGCGTTCCAACCGGGCGCGGGTATCCCCTTTGTGCAACTCCTTCAGGTAGGCTTCAGGGTAGTAATGATTGTGAAAATCGATGATCATCGAGAAGAGCCCTCCTGGATGGTGCGTGACCGGCGTGACCAGTAGAAGTAGAACGGGACGCCGACGAGCATCAAGGCCACCCCCACCATCGACTCCTGGAATCGGCCGATGAGGGAGGTGATCAGGTATCCGGCGCTGACCAGCAGAAACAGGATGGGGGTCACGGGATAGCCCCAGACTCGGTAGGGGCGGTGGAGGAGCGGTTCCCTGCGCCGAAGAATCAGCACCCCGGCGACGGCCATGCTGAGGAACAGGTAATTCGTGAAGGCCGCGTACGTGATGATCTGTCGGTACGTCCCCGACAGGGCAAACCCGGATGCCCAGATGCCCTGGAACAGGATCGCGGCGGTGGGCGTGTGAAACCGGGGATGGACCCGGTTGATCCATCCGAAAAACAGACGATCCCGGGACATCGCGTAATAGACGCGCGGCGTCGCTAACAACTGCGCGTTCACCGTCCCAAACGTCGAGACCATCACCGCTAAGGCGATCAGCCCGCCTCCGACAGGCCCGATCACCGCTTTCATCGCGTCAGCCGCGACCAGCGTGGACGCCTGGAGGTGTTCAAACGGCAGGATGGAGAGGTACACATAATTTGCCAGCAGGTAGATGACGAGGACGATCCCCATGCTCAGGATGAGGGATCGGGGGATCGTCCGCTGGGGCTGGGTGATTTCCCCCGCCATGAAGGAGGAATAATACCAGCCGTTGTAGGCGAACAAAGTGGTGATCATCGCCGTGCCGAACGCGGTCACAAGGTCGCTCCCGCTTTTTGCGGCCGGGAGAAACGGCGTCAGGGGAGTCCCCGCCCGGTGTCCGAACAGCAGGCCAACCCCGATCAGGCCGACCAGCGCCGCGACTTTCAGGAACGTAAACAGGTTCTGGATCTGCCCGCCGACTCGCACGCCAAGACAATTCATCGCCGTCAGGAACAGGATGCAGGAGACGGCAACCAGCCGCTGCGTCCAGGGCCCGTAAGGCACCGCCTGACCCAGAAAATACCCGGCGTAGGAAGCGAACGCCGTGGCCACCGCCCCGATCGCCCCGGTCATGATGACGAAGAACAGACTCCAGCCAAAGAGGAACGAGAAGATGGGGACGCGATACGCCCGTCGGAGGAAGGGGTAGGTGCCGCCTGTCTCAGGAAGCGCGGCGGAGAGTTCGGCGTAGCAGAGCGCGCCACACGTGGCCAGCACCGCACAGACGACCCAGACAGCCAGACTGAGTCCAGGCGCTCCGGTCTCTCGTGCCACGATGCTGGGGACGAGAAAAATGCCCGATCCGATGATCCCACCGACGACCAGGGTGGTCGACTCGACGAGGCCAAGTCCTCTGAGGAGTTGCGGTTCGGCGGAGGCCTGAACATCAGATGTCGTCTGCTCGACTGATTCACCCATCGAGAATCTCTGCTTCCGCCTCATTCCCGTAGCCGCTCTCCGCCGGCCGTGCTCTGGATCGGGAGCAGCACGATAAACACCGTGCCCGCGCCGGGGGAACTCTCCACGATGATGTTCCCCTCATGCCGCTCGATGATCGTGCGACAGATCGACAGGCCGAGGCCCGTGCCTTTTCCCGCTTCCTTCGTCGTGAAGAACGGCTGGAAGATCGAGCCTACGATGTCGGACGGGATCCCCGGCCCGGTGTCCTGGAACCGGATGGCGATGAACCGGGTGTACTTCTCGTTGAGCGGCTGGAGGTCCGCGATCGGCCGCGCACTCAGGCCGCCCAGCGTCTCAGAGAATGTGGCTAAGGTCGTGTGGTCGACGTACGACGTCTCGATGCTCAGGATGCCGCCGCCGGCCAGGACGTCGAACGCGTTGGTGATGAGGTTGATGAACACCTGTTGCAGTTGCTGGGCGCTCGCCCGGATAGGCGGGAGGCCTGGCGCCAACTGTTTGGTGATGATGATCGACGGGTCTTTTTGGATCCGACCCAGGAACGAGATGACGCTGTCCAGGAGTTGGTTGACGTCGATCGTGTCGAAGGGGGTGACCTGCTTGCGGGAGAACGACAGGATCTCCCGGACGAGGTTCGTCATCGACTCCGACTGTTGCTGCACGACGGTGAGCATCCGGCGATCGTTGTCACTCAGCGGGCTGCGGAGGAGCAGCAGTTCGACGTACCCGGCGATCGCGGCCAGCGGCCGGTTCAACTCGTGGACGATGCTGGCGGCCAACTGTCCCATCGCCGCCAGGCGTTCCGAGTGAATCAATTGTTTCTCTGCTTCTTCCAGCTCTGAGTACGCTTTATTCAACTCCGTGATTCGCGCCTCGAGCGCCTGATTCCGCTCACGGAGCTGCGCGTATGAGACATCCTTCTCACCTTCCACAGCGAGGAACTGTTGATACACAAATTCCAGTTCATCGAGGAGCCGGGCATGATCTCGCCGCAACCGCTCAACCTCGTTCTCGTGCTCGCCCTCACCCCTGGTCTCTTCTGGTTGGGTAGACACCACCGACCTCCTCATCACGCACGTCATCCACGGCGTAACGCCTCATCGTGCTCTTTCAGCTTGCGGTACGTTTGGTCGAGCCCCTCGGAGATGACCTTCGTCTCGCCCACGACCGGCATGAAATTCGTATCCCCGTTCCATCGCGGGACGACGTGGATGTGCAGGTGTTCCTCGATCCCCGCGCCCGCCACCCGTCCTAAGTTCATGCCCACGTTGAACCCGTGCGGAGCCATCGCCTGCTTCAGCACCCGGAGCCACGTCTGCAGGACGCTCATCATCCCGGCCGATTCCTCAGCGGTGAGCATGTCAACGTCGGCCACATGGCGGTACGGGACGATCATCAGATGGCCGTTGTTGTAGGGATACAGGTTCATGATGACGAAACAGACCGTCCCACGATGGAGGATGTAGGTCTCCGCATCGTTGTCCTGCTGGGGTTTCGTACAAAAAATGCACCCCGCCTCTTTCGTCCCGCCGGCGATGTATTCCGCTCGCCATGGCGCCCAGAGGTGGTTCATACGTGCGTCCTTTTTCTTCTATAATCGCCCCGCCAGCACGATCGCCCGTTTGAATGCCTCCATCCGGCCGGCCGGCATCGATACCACCTCGCCGTACAGGAGGTACAGCCCGATCCGCGCCCGGCGTCCCCGATCATCCCGGCCGTCCCACGTGACCGTCCGGCGGCTCCCGGCCGGCTCCCGGTCGAGGAGGACCCTGACCGGCCGGCCGGCGAGGTCGTAGACCAGCAGCCGGATGACCGCCCGGGGCGTCGGCAGCGACAGCGAGATGGCCATCTGATCCTCGTGCCCATCCCCGTCGGGCGAAAACGGGTTGGGACTGATGTCCACGCTCATCCGTTCCGGGAGGCTGGAAGCAAAGAGGCTGTTCCGTGCCCCCGGCGTCCCGCCCGCCTCTGCCGCGGACGACCCCCACCCCGTCGAGTCGACGGACGGCCAGTCCGGGTTGACCCGTTCGAGCGACCGCCCGCTTTCTCCTCCCCAGGCCGGACTGTACTCAACCCAGTCGATCACCCGCCCTGTCAGGTCACGGACGATCACCCGCGTCCCGGTGTTGCGCAGGCCCGGCCAGCCCGTCTGCGGGACGAGCATCAGCGGGAAACCGGATGGGAACACCGTTCGGAACGCGACCGTATCACTGACCACGACCGCGTACTCGCTAAGGTGAAGGAGGGTCTTCTCTGTCGCCATCCGCCGTGGCCGCGTCGAGTCGGCGTTCTCGATCGTCCATCCCGCCAGGTCGAGCGTGACCGGGCTCCGGTTGAACACCTCCACCCACTCGGCCCCTCCTTCGCCGGGGTCGAACATGATCTCGTTGATGACGAGGGAACGGGCCGGGAACGCGACCCGGACCTCGATCAGGACCCGATTGTTGGCGAGCATATCGTCGCCGGGCGCATCGATCTGAACTCCGACCGTCTGGCGGCCGGGCAGGACGCCCGGCCAGCGAGCCGCGACGAGCGCCGAATCACCGGGCGCGAGCGGACCGGCCGTCTGCGCCGTCCCCACCCGTTCCGGCAGGCCCGGCAAGGAATCCCCATCAGCATCGACGAAGAAGAGCACCTGGATCGACCGCAGCGAGTCGAGGCCGGCGTTATGGACAAGCGCGGTGATCGTCACCTCCTCCCCGGCCGACGGCTGAGGCGGAGTGAGCCTCACGTCACGCGCCTCGACGCGCGCATCCCATCGGGCGGGGGTGACGCTATTCGGCGCGCCCGGCGTCGACCGGAAAGGATGGCGGGAGGCCGCCCAGTTCGACGGGCCATCCCCACCCATCGGATGCACCTTCTCCCAGGACACCCCGTCGCCCGCGTCGCTCGTCCAGGCCACCTGCGCCGTGTACCCCGCCCCATCCTCGAGGATGATCGTATCCCCGCTGTTCCCCAGCCCGTTGCCCAACGTCCGGTCTCCGGAGATCGTGAGCATCACCAGTCGGGTCAGGTCGGCGTACTGGATGATGAACGCGCGATACTCTCCGGCATAATCAGGGTCGACGATGAGCGCGTACCCGCCGGGCGGGATGACCGTCCCGCCGACGCCCAGGTCATGCGGCCCGGTAAAATCGACGAGCGTATCGTTCGCGTCCCCCGGGTCGGCCAGGCGCCAGCCGTTGACGTCGACCGGCGCATCGCCGGGGTTGAACAGTTCAACGAATTCCCCGGTCGATTCGCTCAACGGGTTGGCCAGCACCTCATTGATGATGACGGGCGGATCGGCCGCCAGTCCCGACGCTGGCCGGAGAGCCAGTATCCAGACCAGGCAGACGACCTGGGATGAAAGCGTGAACCTGTGTCGCATCGCCGGCGGTGAGGGGAGAGGAGAATGATGAACCCCCCTCCGTGTCCCCCCGCATGCGGGGGGACGATAGGGGGGTACGAACATCGTTGCCTTTCCCTACAGTCGGCATTCCGGCCCTATCCTCGTGTGTGACAGGGCTCTTGTGAGTATACCCGCCCGCCGGACGATTGTCAAGAGCCTTTTGATTCATCGCCTTACAGCGTTTTTTCAGTTGACAGCCTGCGGCGTTTGGCATACCATGCAAAGCGGAAAAACATCTACTGGGCCTCCATCATGGTTTTTCCCGACCACCGGCCACCGATCACCGACCACCGTCTGAGGAAGATGGGACATGGCCGAAGGCGAATTACGACGCACCCCGTTCTTTGACCTCCACCGTGCAGCCGGTGCGAAGATGGTCCCGTTCTCGGGCTGGGAGATGCCCGTCCAGTACGAGGGGATTTTAGCGGAGCATCGCTGCGTCCGGTCGGCGGCGGGGCTGTTCGATGTCTCTCACATGGGCCGTGTCGAGGTGCATGGCCGGGACGCGGTCGCCTTCGTGAACGTGCTCACCACGAACGATGTTGAGCGTCTGGAGCCAGGCCAGGCGCAGTACTCGGCGATGTGCGATGCACGCGGCGGCATCGTGGACGATCTCCTCGTCTACCGCCGCCCTGACCGCATCCTGCTCGTCCCCAACGCGGGGAACCGGGCGAAGGACCTGGACTGGATGGTCGCGCACCGGGCCGGGTTCGATGTCGACATCCGGGATGTGAGCGAGGAGACGGCACTCCTGGCGCTTCAGGGGCCGAGAGCGCCGGATGTTTTAGCCAGGCTGACCTCCCTTCCGCTCGATGAGATTGGGTATTACCGGTTCCGGGTCGGGGAGGTCTGCGGGTGTGAGATGGTCGTCTCCCGGACCGGCTACACCGGCGAGGACGGGTTCGAGCTGTGGTTCCCGGCGAGTGAGGCGGCCCGCGTGTGGACGGCGTTGATCGACGCTGGACGGGAGTTCAGGATCAAACCCTGCGGCCTGGGCGCACGGGACACCCTCCGGCTGGAGATGGGCTACTGTCTGTACGGCCATGAGATCGACGAGACGACCAGCGTCCTGGAGGCGGGACTCGGCTGGATCACCAGGTTTACGAAGTCCCGCTTTATCGGCAAGGAAGCCCTGCTCGCCCAGAAGGCGGCAGGACTGACCCGGCGTCTGATCGGGTTCCGGCTCCGCGAGCGCGGGTTTCCCCGCCAGGGGTACGCCATCCTGCACGACGGGCAGCCGGTCGGGACGGTGGCCAGCGGGACGGTCTCGCCGTCATTGGACGTGGGCATCGGGACCGGGTACGTGCCGGTCGAACTGGCGAAACCTGGAACAGACCTGGAGATCGATGTGCGTGGCAAACGGGTTCCGACTGATGTAGTAAAGCTTCCGTTCTACACCGGGGGAAGCGGTCGCTAATGAAATTTGACAATCAAAATCGGTAAAGACCTGTAGGGGCGAATCTGGTATTCGCCCCGATGCGGGCGATCACAAGGATCGCCCCTACGGATGACCTGTTTTGATTATCAAATCTCTTAAGGAGGGGACGATGAAGGCAGAGCTGACACTCCTGAGAGGGGTTTCATTATTCCAGGACCTCGACGATGACGAACTCCTCCAGATCAGGACGATAGCTGACGCCCAGGCGTTTCAGCAGTATGAACCCATCATCAAAGAAGGAGAGTACGGGGATCAGTGTTACATCGTCCTCTCCGGGCAGGTGAGTGTCTCCATCGGGGGCGCGTTCCTGGGTCAGCTCGGCGTGGGCAGCCATTTCGGGGAGATGGCCTTGTTCGACGGGGCGCCACGGTCGGCGACCGTCATCGCCACCGAACCCACGACCGTGCTCGTCATCCGGCGGGAGCCGTTGCTCAAGATGCTCAGCACCCCGTCCCCGACGGCGCACAAGATTCTGTGGGCGATCGTCCAGCAGTTGATCCACCGGCTGCGGCGGACGAACGATGAGCTGTCCGTGATGATGCAGGAATCGCTGATGGACGAAGCCGCGTTGACCCGCTTCCTCACCGGAGAGGAAGACCTGGGGGACAACGGACACAACGGGCAGAAACGGACGAAGGACAACGGAAACGGGCAATAGGTCGATCTCAGTACGCCTGCGCGAAGATCACGCGCCCGTCCGACGGCGCCCCGCAGGACACGCATCGGCCAGATTCCCGCTCCCGGTGCAGAGGAAGGCATCGGATGGTGTTCTTCGTCTCCTCCTTGATCGTCGCCTCGCACGCCGCTGAGCCGCACCAGTGAGCG
Organism: Candidatus Latescibacterota bacterium; assembly: GCA_016209865.1. GTDB lineage: Bacteria > JAAXHH01 > JAAXHH01 > JAAXHH01 > JACQVL01 > JACQVL01. The sequence goes on from JACQVL010000013.1 coordinate 13,434, forward strand.
TGGATGAACCCGCCTTCTTCCGCAGCTACCCGTTTCAATGTTTCATACTCGTCAACCCGCCGGGTCTGCTGTTCGCGGAACGCGGCCGCCCGTTCGAACATTTCCCGCTGGATCGTCCCCAGGAGCGTCCGGACCTCGTCGCCGAGCCGGTCGAGCGGGATCGCCTGCTTCGCTCCGGTATCCCGGCGGACGACGACCGCCTGTCTGCTGGCCGCGTCCTTCGGGCCGATCTCGACCCGGAGCGGCACCCCTTTGACTTCCCACTCGCTGAACTTCCAGCCCAGCCCGTACTGCTCCCGGTCGTCCACCTTGCACCGGACGCCCTGGAGGCTCTTGGATGCCTGATCCACGCAGGGCAGTACCGCGGCTCGTTCCGCCTCGTCTTTCCAGATCGGGATGATGACGCTCTGGTACGGGGCCAGGCGGGGCGGCATGACGAGACCCTTGTCGTCCCCGTGCACCAGGACGATCGCGCCGACCGTCCGGGTGCTCATCCCCCAGCTCGTCTGCCAGACGAATTCCCGCAGACCCTCGCGCGTCTGGAAGTTGATGTTGAACGCTTTCGAGAAATTCTGGCCGAGGTTGTGTGACGTCCCCATCTGGAGCGCTTTCCCGTCCCCCATCATCCCCTCGATCGTGTACGTCCGCAGCGCCCCGGGAAATTTCTCCGACTCCGTCTTCGGGCCGGGGATGACCGGGATGGCCATGTACTCCTCGGCGAAGACGCGGTAGACGTCCAGCATCTTGAGCGTCTCGTCCTCCGCCTCGGCCTCGGTCGCATGGGCGGTATGGCCCTCCTGCCAGAGGAATTCGGTCGTGCGGAGGAACAGCCGGGGCCGGAGTTCCCACCGGAAGACGTTCGCCCACTGGTTGATCAGGACGGGGAGGTCGCGGTAGGACTGGATCCATTTGGCGTACATCGAGCAGATGACCGTCTCGGACGTGGGCCGGACCATCAGGTTCTCTTCGAGCTTCTTCCCCCCGCCGTGCGTGACGACCGCGCACTCCGGCGAGAACCCCTCGACGTGCTCGGATTCCTGCTGGAAGAAGCTCTCCGGGACGAGCAGGGGGAAGTAGGCGTTCTGGTGTCCCGTCTCCTTGATCATCCGGTCGAGCTGGACGACCATATTCTCCCACAGCCCGAACCCATAGGGCCGAATGACCATGCAGCCTCGCGTCGGTGCGTAGTCCGCCAGTTCGGCCTTGAGAATGACGTCCGTGTACCACCCGGCAAAATCATCGCTACGTTTAGTTAAACCTTTCATTCAGCTCCTCTCTTTACAGCCGTATTACCGCTCCTCGCTCAAACGACTCATTCGCCGCCAGCGTGACCGCTAACGTCTTCACGCCCTCGTGGTAGGGGGAACGGATGGCGGACGGGTTCCCGGTCTCCACCGCTTCCAGGAACAGCTCGCTCTCCCGTTTGTACGGGTTGATCGCCTGCCGGTAGGTCGTTGTCTTTCCGGACTCCTCGATGGTGAGGTCGCCCCGGATTTTCACGGTCAGCCCGCGCGCGATGACGTGCAGTTCCGCCCCGTAGCCCTGGTCGGCGACGCAGGACGACAGGATCGTGGCGACCGCGCCGTTGGCGAACGTCAGCGACACGGCGCTGGCGTCTTCCACGTCGTAACCGGGCAGGTCGGCGACGAGTCCTCGTGACGCCGCGCCGTAGACCGTCGTCACCTCACCCATCAGATAGCGAGCGATATCGAAGATGTGGGTCGTCTGCTCGACGGTCTGGCCGCCTGACTGCGCTTTCACCCGCCACCAGGCGACGCCAGGCGTGCCGCCGATCCAGTAACCGATCCCCAAGGCGGGCCGCCGCCCTGCCAGGGCCTCTTTCGCCCGGTCAGTCAGGTCGAGGTACCGCCAGTTGTACCCGACGCACGAGATCAGGCCGGCTTGCTCGATCCGGCCGGCGATGTCCTGGGCGACGGCCAGGTCGGTCGAGAGCGGTTTCTCGACGAACAGGTGGCAGCGATGCTCGATGACCGCCCGTTCCGGGTCGCCGTGGGCGAACGGGGGGAGGCAGATGTAGACCGCGTCGAGTTGCTCGTTGTCTAACATCTTCCGGTAGTCGGTGTACGCACGGCCGTTGAACCGGGCGGCCGCGGCCTGCGCGCGTTCCGGGATCGCGTCCGTGAAGGCGACGAGCTGGGCTCGTTCGATCTGCGGCAGGATGTTCAGATGATGGTTGGCGATCCCTCCGGTCCCGATAAACCCGATACGTACGGCCATAGTGGACGGTCCTCCTGGAAAAAGAAGTGGTCATAATAGTGACGAGTGACAAGTGACGAGTGACGAGAAAAGAATAATCTTGTTGTTATTCCCGCGAAAGCAGGAATCTCTGGTCTTTTATGATGATAGCGTTTTAAGGAGCAGAGTTATCCTATCGAATCGGAGTCACCCCTTCAGAGAATATGTTTTACTCGTCACTCGTCACTGCTCTTACAGCACCACAAACTCCTGACGGAATTCCTGATCGACTTTCAGGATGATCACCGTGATGTCGTCATGCTGAGGGGTGTCGCCGACGAACTCCCGCAGCGTCTGGTCTAGACACTCCTTGAGGGCGTTGGCCGACAGGCCGGGACCTGGACACGTCTTGATGACCTGTTCGAGCCGTTCGAGGCCGAATTCCTCCTGCTCATCATTCTGAGCCTCAGTCACCCCATCGGTATACAGGATGAGGACATCCCCCTCGGACAGCTCCGTCTCTCCCAGCTCGTACTGCGCGCCGGAGAAGGGACCGAGGACGAGTCCCCCTGCTTGTAGGTAGGCGACGCTGCCGTCCCGCCGGCAGAGGATCGGCGGGTTATGGCCCGCGTTACAGTACCGGAACGTCCCGTCTTTCATGCTCAGCACCCCGTAGAATAGGGTGGCGAACCGGTCGGGCGCGGTCACTTCGTGCAGCATGGCGTTGACGCGGGTCATCACATCGCTCGCCGTCATCAGGGTGTCGGTGGCGTACTCGTGGAAGGCGGTATAGAGGGAGGCCATCATAATCGCGCCCGGAACCCCTTTGCCGACGACATCCCCGACGGCAAACCCTAAGTACTTGTCCGCAAAGCTGATGACGTCATAGAAATCCCCGCCCACGGCCGCGCTCGGCCGGCTCAGCACGGCGACCGACAGGCCGGGCACGGTCGGCACCCAGCGCGGCATGAGGGTGCGTTGGATCTCACCCGCCACTTCCAGTTCTTTCTCCAACTGTTTCGTCCTCAGGGATTCCCGGTACAGCCGGGCGTTCTCGATGGCGATCGTCGCCTGGGAAGCGAACGCCTCCAGCGACGCTATGTCCTGTGCATCGTAGGCGGCGACCCGGTCGCTCTCGATGTTGAACACCCCGATGATCTCCCGGCCTCGGGCGAGCGGAACGGCCATCTCGGAACGGGTGGTCGGCCGGAGGTTCACGTAGCGGTCGTCTTGTCGGACGTCCGGGACGATGACCCCATGCCCGGTCTTCGCCGCCCATCCGCTGATGCCTTCGCCGACCTTCATGTGCATATCCATGATCGCCGACTCCGCGTACCCCCGTACCGTCTGCATCTCGATCGTCTGATGGGCCTTGTCGAGCAGGAAAATGACCGCCGCGTCGTACGGAATAACGCTCTGCAGGGAGTCGATGATCAGGTTCAACACCTCTTCTAAGTCGAGGGAGGAGCTGATCCGTTTCCCGACTTCGTAGAGGACGGTGCGGCTCGCCATCTCGTGTCGCGCGGACTCGTACAGCAGGGTATGCTTGACGGCGAGGCCTGCATGCCGGGCGAGGGCCTGAGCGAAGGTCAGGTCCTCCTCCGAGAAGGCCGTCTCGGCCGACCGGCTGAAGACGACGAGGAGGCCGGACAGAGCCGGGTCGACGGAGACCGGGACGATCATCGCCGGATGGCCGATCATCGCCTCATCCGGACGAACCCGGCGGGTCCAGGACACGGTCCGGCTGTCGGCGATCACCGTCGGGGCCGTCCACGTCGCCATCCAGGGCGCCAGGCCATCCGTTTCTGAGATCGGCTTCCGGTGGTTGCGCCGCCTCCGGGGCGCTTCGAACACGACCTGGTCGGCGGTCTGATCGAAGACGAGGAAGACACACGCGCCCGCGTCTAACGTGCGGACGACCGCGTCTTCGATGGACACCGCGAGCGCGGCAGCATCCGGCGCCGCCGTCATCTCCGTGAACGCTTCCGCTAAATGTCGCCACCGCAGGGCCCGGTGCTGGGAGGCACGTGACGAGGCTCGTTTTCTGAGTCTGGATGTGGTGAGTGGCATAGTCGTAAGAGCGGGTGAAAAGGATGAACAACAGTGACGAGTGACGAGTGACGAGTAAAAACAAGAACAGGGAAGCTGTTCCCCTTTTCCTCCCAATCGTTTCAAAAGTACACCCGTGGGCGCGGGAAGTCAATCGTTTTTCCGTAACCGGTCGAGAGTCTGCGCCATATCGTCCGGCAGGGGAGCGGTGAACGCCAGGGTTTCCCCGGTGAGAGGATGACAAAACCTGAGGTGGGCCGCATGGAGGGCCTGACGAGGGAGGTGCTCCAGCAGGTCGGTCGCCAGCCGGCGATCCGCCGGGGACAATCCCCCCACCCGTTTCATCCGGCCGCCGTAAGTGGCATCCCCGAAGACGGGGTGGCCGAGGTGGGCGAGGTGGACGCGGATCTGATGGGTGCGCCCGGTCTCCAGTCGCAGGTCGAGCAGAGAACACCACCGGAACCGTTCAGTCACCCGGTAATGCGTGATCGCCGCCCGGCCTTGTCCTTCTGCCACGACCGCCATGCGTTTCCGGTCGACCGGATGCCGGCCGATGGGAGCGATGATCGACCCGGTGTCGGGCGTGAGCCGTCCCCAGACGACAGCGACGTACTGGCGGATGATCTGTCGCGCGGCTAATTGCCCGGCCAACACAGAGTGGACGTCGTCCCGTTTGGCCACGACGAGCAGACCGGACGTCTCCTTGTCGAGCCGGTGGACGATGCCGGGCCGGATCGTCCCACCCGCGCCCGACAACTGGCCGCAGTGGTACAACAGCGCGTTCACTAAGGTGGCGTCCCAGTGCCCGCAGGCGGGGTGAACGACCATCCCCGCCGGCTTATTGACGACGAGCAGGGCGTCATCCTC
>JACQVL010000172.1 GCA_016209865.1 Candidatus Latescibacterota bacterium
AAGTACGCCAGGCCCAGGTTGAAGAAGGGATCAGCGTTCTTCGGGTCGTCGAGCGCCTGGCGCTTGAACGTTTGGATATCCTTGAGCAGCCGATCCCGGTCGGCCGGGTTGAGGACGGGGGCCTGATCCTGGTCGCTCATCGAACGGCCAACCATGCCGGTCCCCGTATCCGTACAGGTGGCGATAGCCGTGAGAAGGCAGAAGAGCAAGACACGTCGCATGGGCATAGGAAAGGGCGGACGCGAGAGCTGTCACACGCGGAATATGGACTGGAGGTTGCGGAACAGCGTGTGAACAATCCAAAATCCAAAATCCGCAATCCAAAATCTCGATTTACCAGACGGCGGCGCCGCTCCGACTCGCATCCGGGGGGTCACGACCGTCCGGTCGGACGCGACCAGGAGGTCGTTCAACTTCCAGCCTTTGATGTCGGCCAGGGGTTTGTACGCCCGCCGGTAGAGGAGTTGAGTCTGGATCGTGATCGTCCCCGCGTTCGGTGGGACGGCGAACCTGTAGACAGAGGTATCCGTCGCCTTCGGCCGGATCCGGGTATCGGCCGCGATCTTCGTCGCCTGCCAGTCCATCACGTTCCGCCGGCCGAACCGATCGGTGAAGACAAGGGCGAACCCGCGTCCCGGATAGCCCGCGTAGTTGCCCCGAGACGACGGCCCGAGCCCGCCATAGTCGGGCACCCGCTCGGTGCCGAGGTACCGGAGGGTATCCCCGTCGGCTGAGACCGGGGTCACGAGGAGCAGCAGGTTCCGGATGGCGATGCCTGACGGCAGGTTGTGGCCGACGTTCACGTTCTTCACGCTGACGGTGGCGGTTAAGACACCGGACGAGATGACTCCTTCGACCGACAACGTCGCCGCGTCCTTCAGCAGTTCCGGCGTCGCGCCCGGAAAATCGTGCCGTTTGACGGTCGACGGGTCGCGGTCATGGACGGGCGTCCAGAATTTGTCCGCATCCCCGGTCACGATGTTGCCCGTCCCCGGCCGGGGCTTCATGTGACAATCCTGGCACTGGACGTTGGCCGCCGGGTAGGGGCTCTCTTTCCATTCCTGGTACGTCGCCTGCACCGGGATTCCGTGTTCGTTCGTATGCTGATGGCAGGCGGAACAGAAAGCGCTGCTCGCATAGATGGGCGCATAGCTGGCCACCATCGGGGAGGTAATGGCCGCCTGAGAGACGGGGGAGAACGAGATCACGTCATCGAACGGTCCATACACCAGCATGGCCGGCAGACGGCCTTCTCGAGCCCGTTCTTGAGTGGTCTCTTGAAACCGGTTCCGGCCGAGCTTGATCGATCCGTTGACGCCCGGCCGTTCGTTGACGATCACATCCTTAATCTTGTGACAGAAATCGCAATGGACGCCATCGGCGTCGACCGTCCCGGCCTTCTGCTCCAGCCTCACCTGCTCATAACTCTTGTACCCGATCACGGGCGGATAGGCGATGACGCCGCGCCGGTACACGACGGCCAGGTCGGTCTGGCCCGGCGCTCGCACCGCTGCGGACGGGGCATGGCAATCGGCGCATTCCCCGGCGTTCCTCGGACTGTCCACCCGGAATCCCGGCCCGACGTTGGCCCGGCCGCGGGCATCCGTCCCGGTGTAGAGGTCCTGCGTCCAGGAGTTTTTCACCGCCCTCGCGTGCTGCGACACCGTCCATTGTTCATACAACTCACGGTGGCAGAGATGGCAGGTGGGTTCAAAGTGGCACAGGTTGCAGGATTCTTTAAACGTCGTGTGGGAACGAACGCGCATGGAGGCTAAACGAGTCTCGTCTACGCGCAGGTCGACGAGCGAGCTGTGCGGGCTGATGAACGGATACGACGGGTCATCGGTGTCCGGGGCCTTCTCTAAGATGATCGTCGTGAACGAGGTCGCGCCCGTGACCCGCACCCCGTTATTGATCCATCCCTCTTTCCCGGCAGTGACGACGACGGTCGCAGCCGGGTCGATGGGCTCAGACAACTCAAACCGGCCGTTTCGGTCGGTGAGCACGTACCTGGCACGGCCCTGGACGCGGACGCGCGCGCCCGGGATGGGATTCCGGCCGTCGGTGACGACGCCGTTGAGCTGCAGGGCTTCTGCCGGGCCTGCCAGCAGGCCGATCAGGAGTCCGGCGACGAGGCTGCATATCGGCAGCCGACAGAATAGGATCATTTTCATCTTCATCGTGAAAGAGTATACCATACAGGGGTCACTCGGATCAAGAGGATCATTTTCATCTTCATCGTGAAAGAGTATACCATACAGGGGTCACTCGGATCAAGAGGAAAAGCGAGCCGTACACACACAAAAAAGAATCCCCCACCTGACAGACCACCAGTGAGGGATTCTCTCTCGCAGACACCTGAATGACCCTGCGCTCACCTTTCCGCGTGTTCGCCCCTCACCCCCTTCCCATACAAAGAAGGGGGCCAGGGGGTTAGGAATTAGAAGCTGATACCGATCGAGATGCGATGAAGGCTATCGAGCAGGTCTTGCTGCGTGTAGCCATAATCGATGCCCACTTTGTAATTCCCTTGACTCCACTTCAACCCGCCGCCCGCGGAGACGCCTTCATCTTCACTGCCGCTGTACCCGGAGCGAAACCCGATCCGGCCGACGACATACTGGTTCACCCAGTACTCGGCGCCGAAGTTCAGCACGCTCGTGAACTCGCGCAGCTTCCAGATTTCCGCGCTGATCAGGAGGCTCCCGACCGGCAGGGTGGCGGGCTCGCCCGCGAACCCGATCCGGAAGGTCGTCGGCAGGGCCTGTTTGGTGTTCGAATCTTTAATGAACTTCACGTCGGGACCGAAATTCTGGAACGTGGCCCCGATGCGGAACTTATGGAAATCTGTCGTGTACATCGTCCCGGCATCGAAGGCCAACGTGGAGACCGACTTGTCCTCGGTTCCGACGTTCGCATCGCCCCCGACCCCTTCCGACACGTACTTGAGGGACGCGCCGACCGAGAACGCGTCCGTCAGCCGCCGCGCATAGCTCGGACCGAGCGCGAGGTCACTGACCGTAAAATTCTTCCCACTCGTCGCGAACTGGTGGGTCGGGTCGGCGGCGGTGGTATACGGGATATCACCGGAGCCCAGCATCACCAGGCCAAACCCAACACTGCCCTGCTCGCCCATGTTGTACACCACGCCGCCGCTGAAGTAGGTCATGTCGGCGAAATACTTCATATAATTCACGCCCACTGCGCGTCCCTGGACGAACACCATCGACGCCTGGTTGGTCAGGGCGGAGAACCCGCCCAGGTCCATGTAGGACGTGGCGGCGGACCCGACCGCGGCCTGCCGGGCGTTGGTGTCGAGCGTCAGGAACTTCACCGCGGCCGTCCCGCGCTTCTCAACCGCGTGCGCCGGTCCCGCAACGGCAATCAGCAGGCAAGCGATCACGCTCCATCGTAATGCTCTCATTGAACACCCTCCCCCTTAGTGTGGCGACGCTCACACGTGCAGTCCGACAGCGGGCTGCGCCCCGATGTTCAGGATGGGGCGCAGCCGCCGCTCGACTACCGTCGGATGTAGAGCTTCAACGTCTTCGTGTACGTCTTGCCGCCGATTTCCGCTTCGATCACGATGATGTACAGCCCGCCGGAGACCGGCACATTGCTCTTGTTCTTCAAGTTCCAGCTCGTCACGCCGCCGAGCGTCTGCGTCTCTTTACTCGGGACGCTGAACTGGTGCACCAGCAGGCCCGCGACGTCGAAGATGTTGATCCGAGACGGGACTGGCATGTTAAAGAACTTGACTGACTGCTGACCCGTCGTCGCCAAATCCCACTGCGCCTGGAACACGAACGGGTTGGGTGCCACCGTGACCAGGTTGATGAACTCCGCTACGCCGCCGGCAACCTTATTCCGGACGATCGTGACCGGAATCACCTCTTCACCGGGCACCTCCGGACCGACGGTCCGGCCACGGAACGGGAACGTGCCGTGCCAGAGTCCATCCGCCCCGTTCGCGTTCATCGTGTAGAAGCTCTCCAGCCCATCGATCTGCCGGCTGATGATCGACTGGCTTGAGCCGGTGGGATCCTGGAGGAAGCTGTCGAAGTCGCGCTGGACTGCGCTCTCGTTGTCCACCGCTGCGACGTAGTACCAGTAGTTGAACCCGATCAGCACCGCCCGGTCTTCAAACAGGTACCCTGTCTTGCCCGCGATCCGGGGATCGACATCGATGCCCGCGATGCTGGCGAACGGGCTGCTGGTGTAACTCCCGCCAGCCGCCGGGAATGTCACCGCGACCGCGTTGGTCGCTCCCAACGACGTGTTCGCATCGACGACCTGACGCGAGCTGGGCACCGTCTCGATGACGTCGGCGGTGAAGCCGGGGAACCGGTTCTCCGCCGCGATCGGGTTGGGCACCTTCACCGTGGCCGGTGGGTTGAACGAATTCGCGCCGCCGCCTCCGGCGAACTCTCCAATCTGGACGTACGGGCCGGCGAACGACGGCGCGGCGAACTTGTTCACCTCAGAGGTGACGAAGCTGAACACCCGGCCGATGTTGTAATCCGCCCCGATGACGTTCCCTTCCTGGATGAACCGTGCGTACGGATGGGACGCCTTGACGGAAGCAGCCGTGGGATCGGTCACATCCGTAATAGGCGTTGCGCTCCCGGTCAATCCCATACTGGGCGGGATGATCGTGCTGTTAAACCCGATCGGGTGAGCCACTGTCGCGGTCGGGAACTGATCGATGAACCCGGCCGCCCGGTAGACCCGGTACTTGCTGAAGTCGGTCGCGCCCGTCCCAGGGTCGATTGCCGTCTCGGCGTTGTTCGCCCACGCGAGCGCGATCGTCCCGTTGTTCGTGTTAAAGGCCGACAGGATCGGCGCAGGCGGCGGGAAGAACAGCGCGCCGCTGTCCACTCCACGACCGAGGTTCACATCGGTTGTTCCGGTAATGTTCCCGGCTCCATCGTACGTCGGGATAGTCCGGACGTTCGACCCATCCCAGTAATACGTATCGTTCGCGTTGTTGTACTTCCGCTGCATCCACACGTCCTGCGCCCGCAGGTAGGTGTCGTAGACCCCGTCGGTCCCGGCGCCCACCAGATCGACCTGCCAGATCGTTAACGACTGCCCGACCGCTAAGTTGAACGGCCCCCAACCGACCATGTTCCGGTCGCAGCCAGTGGTGGAGGTGATCTCCTTCCGGTCGCTCCCGGTATACGGATCGGGCACGACCCCTTTCCACGGCCCGTCTAAGTCGAACAACGTGATGTTGTTGTACTTCCCGGCCGCGTTCGTGAACGAGGCACTCGTCCCCCCGGCAAACGTCCCCGGCATCCGGGGATCGCCGGTCGCGGCGGTCAGCGTCGCCACCGCTGCCTTCGGCACCCAGGTGCTGATATCCGTGGTCGCCGGATCAAACGCCGACCCCGACGCGAAGAAGTCCGGGTTCGGGTTGAAGTCGACCGTCTGGGCCGGATAGACCCCAAACGCCGGGTCGCCGGGATACGATTTCAGGTACATGGACACCGCGCGCAGGTACCAGTTGACGACCCCGCTCACGTCCCCCTCCCACCATTGATGTCCCTGGAACAGGCCGACGGACGGGCCGCCCCAGACCGTCTTCTGAATCGGATCGTCTAAGTCGCCCAGCGCGCCCGTCCCATTCCCCTGGATGACGAGCAAGGACGCTTCACCCATGTGGATCGGGTTGAAGTTCTTCCGGGCATTCGACCAGATATAGTCGTCCACTCCGGAAGTCCCCGGGTCGTCCTCATCGAACATCGAAGCGATGCCGGAGTACAGGCGCGGCCCGTACGGCGGCTTGTTCCACCGTCCTGACCCCGGCAGGTCGACCGGCACCGCTCTCGGCACGATGTCCACGAAGAACCCGGTCGGCGTCTTATCGTCCCCGCCGATGTTCTCGGCAATGTTGTTCGAGAGCGGGTCAAGCGTGCTCGGGATGTCGAAGTCGTAGTTCAGCACCATGAACAGGTTCTTCATGGGCGTTCCAGTCGACTCAAACGTCCCGTTCAGGTCCCCATCCACGTTCCCGGTATTGGTCAAGACGTGGCGGAGGAGGATGAGATCGTTCGTGTGGTTGTACCCGAAGCTGAAGCTGTACGCCTGCCGTTTAATGTCCACGCCCACGTTGTTGTAGAATTTTGCCTC
>JACQVL010000169.1 GCA_016209865.1 Candidatus Latescibacterota bacterium
AGCGATCTCTTCTACCAGACATTTCTGCACGAAATAGGCGAAATGTAAGCACAAACCGCCCGCCGTTTCAACAGCGGGCGGACTTCCGCCGGCTCGCCAGGTTGAACGGCTGATGCCACGTCGAGGCGGCGCCGCCGCCCAGTCGGGCGACAACGACATCGATCAGGTACGGACTCCCCGCCCGCGTCGCCGCGATACCCCGCCGGAGCGCCGGGCCGATCCCGTCCGGCTCGGTCACACGCTCGCCGTCCACCCCCTGGCTCCGCGCCAACGCGACGAAGTCGATATCGGGGTCGCCCAAGAACATGCCCGGATACGCCTCCTTCGCCGCGCTCTCCCCGCCGTACCCGTGGATCATCGCCCGGACGATCTGGTAGTTGTAGTTGTTCCAGACGACCGTCAGGACGGGAACGCCGTACCGCGCCATCGTCCAGAAACCGGACGCGCTATACATCACCGCCCCGTCCCCGATGCTGCACACCACCGGCCGGTCAGGCTGGCCGAGCTGCGTCCCGATCGCCGCGCCGATTCCCCAGCCCAATGAGTTGCCCTTCGTGCCGATCCACAGTTTCTCCCCCGGCCGGAACCCGAACGTCATCATGTCGTACTCCCCGCTGAAGCACTCGTTGACGACGATGGTGTCCGGGTCGAGCGTCCGCTCCAGCTCGTACCCTAAGCGGGTCGGGTGGATGGGCGTCTCCGTGAAATGCCGCTCGATCTCCTCCGACCGCCGGCGTTTGATCGCATCCGTGTACGCGGTGATCGTGCGCAGCCGGGCTTCCTTGACGGCCGCCAATCGGTGCGGGGGGAGCCGGTCTTTGACCGCCTCGATCAGCGCCCGGAGCGCCTGCCGGATGTCCGACAGGATGGCTAAGTCCATCGGGTACGTCCGTCCCATGTCGTCCGGGTTGTGATGCAGCACGATCGTCCGGGGCTCTGCCGGGTACTCCACCCCGGCTAAGAGCGACTTCCATCCCGCCGTCCGCGCCCCGACGCTGATGAGCAGGTCGCCGTGCTGGCCGTCGTAGACCGGCGGGCCGTGCCGGTCACACCAGAGCGGGTGCTGCGTCGGGAAATTCTGGTATGCGTCGAACGAGGTGGTGACCGGAATAGCGAAGAGTTCCGCGAATTCGAGTAACTCCGCCTGTGCCCCGTCCCGCCAGACGCCGTCCCCGGCCATGAGCACCGGGCGGCCGGCGTCCACGATCATCCCCGCCGCCTGTTCGATCAGGTTCTCGTCCGGCCGCGTCCGGCCGGGGATGGAGAAATACGCCTGCGGGACGATGTCGGCGGTGATGCCAGTCGCCTCCAGCACGTCGTCGGTGAACGCCACGTACGTCGGGCCGGTCGGCGGCGCGGAGGCGACTTTCACCGCCCGGCGGAACGCATGGGGGATGACGGCGGGGTCTCTGATCTCCCACGAGGTCTTCGTGAACTGCCGGTTGATCTCCTTCTGCGTGAACCCGGAGGTCGGTCCCAGGATGGCGTCATCGTTGAACCCCTCGTTGTCCTTCAGCCCGGCGGTGACGACGACCGGACTCCGGTCGGTGAAGGCGTTGTACAACTGTCCCGCCATCTGGGCCGTCCCGGCGATGACGTGAACGTTCACGCAGCCAGGCTTGCCCGTCACCCGCGCGTACGCGTCCGCCATCGGGACGACCAGGCCTTCGTGGAGGCCGAGGATGAGGGTGATCTCCGGCGCGCTGTGGAGCGCGTCGAGCAGTCCGACCTCAGCCGAGCCCGGGTTGGTGAACAGGTACTCCACGCCCGACGCTCTCATCTGCTCCACCAACAGCCGGCCGCCCGTGCCGGTGATCGGCCACCCCGCGTGGTGAGTCACACAACCTCCTACAGTTTCACCAGCACTTCCTTCACGCTCTCCGTGACGATGTCCACCATGATGTCGATCTCGTCCTTCGTGATGATCAGCGGCGGGGCGAACGCGACCCAGTGGGGGTCGAACCGGGTGAGCAGGCCGTTGCGCAGGGCGGTCTTCCCGACCTGCACGCCGAACTTTATGGCCGGGTCGAACTGAGCTTTCGTCACCGGGTCTTTCACGAACTCCACGCCGATTAACAGCCCCTTCCCGCGGATCTCCCCGACGACGCCGAGGTCACGAAGGGATTCCAGCCGGCTCCAGAGGTACGCGCCCATCTCCCGCGCCCGGCCGCACAGGTCGCGCTCACGAATCTCGTCCAGACACGCCAGCCCGGCCGCGGCGGCGACCGGGTTCCCGCCGTACGTATGGCCGTGTGAGAACTCGACCGCGTCCTCATCCCGTCCCCAGAACGCCGAGGCGACCCGATCGCTGAACGCGATCCCCGCCAACGGGACGTACCCGCTCGACATTCCCTTGCCCATGCACAGGATGTCGGGGGTGGTGTTGAACGTGTGGGCGGCGAACATCTGGCCCGTCCGGCCGAACCCGGTGATGATCTCGTCGAAGATGAGGAGAACATTGTGCCGGTCGCAGAGGTCACGGAGGATGGGAAAATACTCCGGCGGTGGGGTGACGATCCCGCCGGTGTTCCCGATCGGCTCGACGATGACGGCGGCGACCGTCTCCGGTCCCTCCAATTCGATCATCTCCTCGATCGTCCGGGCGCAGAACACGTCGCAGTCCGGGTACGTCTTCTCGTACGGGCACCGGTAGCACGTCGGCGGGTAGACGTGGAGGAAGCCGGGCAGGGTCGGCTCGAACATCGTCTTCCGCCGCTTCGTCCCGGTGGCGGACAGCGCCCCCATCGTCGCCCCGTGGTAGCCGTGATACCGGGCGATGACTTTGTATTTGGTCGGATTGCCCGTCTGCTTGTGGTACTGGCGGGCGAGCTTCATCGCCGCCTCGGTCGCCTCCGACCCGCCGGAGAGGAGTTTCACGGTGTTCAAATCCCCCGGCGTGATGTCGGCGATCCGGTTGACCAGCTCGATGGCGGGCGGGTTGGTGGCGTGCAGGGGCGGGGCGAACGCTAAGGTGTCGAGCTGGGCTTTGATCGCCTCGATCACCCGCCGGTTGCCGTGGCCGACGGTCACGACGAAGATGCCGGACAGTCCGTCTAAGATGCGGCGTCCGTGGACGTCCTCATACCAGACCCCGTCGGCTCTGGCGATGACGAGCGGGTCCTCGATGAACGTCTGCATCTGGCGGAGGTCGAGGACGAGGTGTCTCAGCGACTCCGGGTCGAGCAGACGGGCGGGGTTCCATTGAGTGAACGGTTCAGGCATGGATAAATTCCTCGGGGTACGGGGTACGGGATTCGGGATTCGGGAAAGAACACAGAAAGACACCCACAAGGGGTAGCCTTATTTATACTCATGCTGTCATTCCCGCGCAAGCGGGAATCCATTTCCCGAACCCCTAACCCCGAACCCCGAATCCCGTGTTTTATTTCATCATCGTCGTTACTTCCACGTCGGTGATCTGGAACTGGAAGGTGTACGGTTTCACGGTCTCCTGCGTCTTGATGGGCAGGATCACCCCGAACGTCGTCCCCTTCAGCTTCTGGGATTCCTCGGTCTTCGGAAACATCGGGCGCTGCCGCCATCCGGACGAGCTGTTGTAGATGTAATCCACCGGGGCAATCGTCTCGTTCAGCACGCCCTGCGGCATGACCATCGTCGGCGTCTGGCGACGGCTCGTGTCGGCCAGGAGGACCCCTTTATGGATGATCGGATGAGAGACCCCTTGCGCGTCGATGTACGCCGCCTGGTCCCACACGATCACGACCGGCCTCGTCCCCAGGTTGTACACCGCGAATTCGAGCACCGTCTCACGGGGCATAAACCGGATTTGTAGCGTCTCGTCCCGGAATTCGAGCGGGTTGTGCTGGGCGGGGGTAACCATCGTCACATGGTAGGTATAGACGGTCACCGGAACCTGCTTTTCCGCGACGGAGCGAGGGGGGCTCAGGGATGGCGGAGTGTAGGCCGGTCTGGGGCCGCATCCGGCACACCAGCCGACGGTGATGATAGCTACCAGACGTCTCACCCATGATGTCATGCGCTGATGATCCCATAAAACGCCGTCGGGGCGCAGCGCGCCGCGCCCCGACAGAAGCGTCCCTATCGTCCTGCGCCGAGTTCGTGAAGAATCTCGATGAACCGGTCGATATCCTCATACGTGTTGTAATAATGCGTCGAGAGCCGGCAGCGCGTCACCTCCGGGTTCTCGGTCACCCGGCCGAGGATCTGCATGCGGAACCGGTCCCACACCTCGGCCATCAAATCCCGCTCGGTGAGCGTCGGCATCGTGAAAGCGGTGAGGGAGCCGGACAGCCGCTCGTCCCACGGCGTCAGCAGGGTCACGCCAGGGATGGCGTCGAGCAGCCGGGTCCGCGCATAACGGGCTAATCGCCGGCCGCGGCCGGCGATCCGGTCGATGCCGATCCCCCGCTGGAAATCGACCGCCGCGCCGACGCCGGCAAACGGGGAGAGGTCGCGGCTGCCGAGGAACTCGAACAGCCGGTACATGTCCGACTGGTCGGCCGCGATCACGCGGCGAAGCGCGTCCCACGTCAAACCCCATCCCACGATCGTCGGGTGGAGGAGTTTCTGTGACTCGGGACGGGCGTGGAGGAAGGCGGTGCCGATGGGTGCCATCAGCCATTTATGACAGTTCCCGATGTAGAAGTCCGCCCCGCTGTCCTCCACGTTCAGCGGGATCATCCCCGGCGCGTGCGCCCCGTCGATGACCGACAGGACGCCGCGTTCACGAGCGGCCTGGGCAAGCCGTTTGACGGGCATGATGAGGCCGGTCGTCGTGGTGATATGGCTGACGAGCAGCGCCTTCGTCCGCGGGGTGATCCCGCTGGCGACGATGTCGACGATCTGATCCTCACTCTCCGGCGGGGAGGGGATGGCGACGCGGGCGATCGTCAGTCCCTGTCGCTCGGCTAAGTAGTTCCAGCAATTGTTGACCGCGCCGTATTCCTGATCGGTCGTGAGGATTTCGTCCCCGCGCTCGAAGTCGAGGCCACCCGCGACCATGTTCATCCCGATCGTCAGGTTCATGACGAACGCGAAGTCGTCCGGGTTCGCCCCGACGTACGCGCCCAACTTCTCTTTCGACGCCCGGACGGCCTGCGGGATTTCGCGCAGGAACTGTTGAAACGGCTGGCTCTGGAGCCGCCGCATCGACTCCACCACGACGTCGAAGACGATCTTCGGGCATGGCCCGAACGACCCGTTATTCAGGTAGGTGACAGTCGGGTCGAGCATCAGGGCGTGCCGGAGGCCAGCCCAGTAGGCTTCCTCAGCCGGGTTCGGGACGATGCGTTCGTCTGGCATGGGTTGATGTGTCACGGTTCCTCTCCAGGGTCATTTCATGCGATCGATCACGATGTTTACCCCTGCATCGCCCACCTGGGCACGGATGACAGTCCCTTCCATATCCCCCGGCTGCGGCGGGCCTGCGTTGCCGTCCCGGTCGAGCCGGGCGACGATCATGACCTCACCGGCGAACGGCTCGTTGAGCATCGCATCCGCGCTGCCCAGGGTATAGGAGAGCGGGAATTGGGGATGGTCGATTTTTTTCACCGCCAGCGGCGGCCCGCCCTCCGGACGCCGGGCGATGAGGAAGATCACTTCCGTTCCGTTCACTTTCGCGGCGAGGTCCGGCGCGATGGAGAGAGTGCCGGAGACGGTTCCGCCTCCGCCCGGCATACTGCTGGCCTCCGGACTCTGCGGCCCGCCATCCCCCGCGTTCTCGGCCACCGCTGCCGGCGCGGCGCCCGACTCAGGCAGCGGCTTCATGTTCTGGTTGCAGGCGATCCCCGAGACCAGCAGCAGGATGACCATCCCCATTGTGACTGGCCGGGTGATCCAGGTCGTCGATTTCATCACGGCATCCTCTCCATTCGCCAGAGAAGATAGCATGCCCGCCAGGGGCAGCGCAAGGGGAATCACTCCACCTTATAACTACTCGTCTGGTAGGTCAGCGACTGGCCGGGGAGCACCTTGACGACCTTCGTGTTGGGGCAGAGGAATTCCGCCATCGTCTGCATCTGTTCGATATCCGCCCGCTGGTCGGGGAAGGTATCGTAGTGGCAGGGGATGACGAGGTCCGGACGGATGAAGCTGGCGGCGCGGGCGCCCGCCTTGATGTCCATCCCGTACTTGCCGCCGACCGGCATGATGGCGATCTGCGGGCCGTACATCTGGGCGATGAGCTGCATATCGCTGAAGAGAGCAGTGTCGGAGGTGTCGTAGACGGTGAGGCCGTTGTCGAACGCCATGATGACGCCACAGACGGCGCTGTCCGGGCGGTAGTAATGGCCGTCCGGCGTCCCGCCGATGCCCAACGAGAGGGAATGATGAGCCTGGACGAGGGTGATCGCCACGTTCTTGACTGTGCCCGTCCCGCCGGGGTTGAGGGGCAACGACCGCTCGCCTAAGGTGAGACCGCCGACCGCTTCCGCGACGACGCACATCTCGTAGTTGCTGACGAACATCGCGCCCGTCTGCTTGGCGATCTGGATGGAGTCGCCGATGTGGTCGATGTGGCCGTGCGTGGCGATGACCACATCCGCCCGTTTCACGTCCGCTGTCTTGAGCGTGCAGACCGGGTTGTCATCCAGCCAGGCGTCGAAGTAGATGACCGTCCCGTCGGATTCGAGCCGGAACGACGCATGACCGAGGAAGTCGATTCTGATGGACGCCATGGTAGCTCTCCTTTCTCTTGTACGGTTTACGTGTCACTCGTCCTGACGGGCGCGATATATCGCGCCCCTACTCGTCACTGCTTTTCTTCCAATAACGTCGGAATCTCTACCCGTCCTCCGCGCTCGGTGGCGAGCTGGGTGGCTTCGAGCATGGCGATCGTCCAGAGGTTGTCCCGCCCGCTCGTCCGGGGCGGGCTGCCGGTCTTGATGGCGTCGAGCAACTCTTCCATCAGCGGCCACTCGATGTTCCCGGCGGGTGGGAGTTCGACGGCGGTATACTGGCCGCCCTGCGGGTCGGCGAATTGCAGACCGCTCCCCTCGCGCAGCACCCCCTGACTCCCGTCCACCCGCCAGAAATACTCCCCGGCCCAGGATGCCCACGCGCCGAAGTAGTTGACTTTCACGTCGCGCTCGAATTCGATCAGCACCTGCACGGATGTTTCGCCGGTGAAGTCGCCCCATGGGGGTTGCCAGCTCCATCCGGTGATCGCGCGCGGGGTCAGGCCGAGGGTGAACCGGATGAGGTCGAAGTCGTGGACGCTCATCTCCCAGAGATAATTGTGGCGCATGTGCTGCTGGTACGTGCCCGCGCCGAACCGCCGGCGCGTCCGGAGGAAACAGCCGAGGCCCAGGTCACCCAACCGTCCCGCCTGAATCTGGCGCGCCATCTCGGCGATGCTGGGGAAGTACCGGTAATTCTGCCCGACGACGATGTGCGTGCCCTGTCGCTCGGCGGCGGCCACGATCGCCTTCGCGTCGGCCAGGGTCAGGGCGAACGGTTTCTCGACCAGGAGGTGAAGCCCGGCGTCGATCGCCTCGACACAGTTCTCACGTCGGCCGGTGGCCGCTGCGGCGACGATGGCGACGTCCGCCTTCACCTGGCGCGCCGCGTCGCGGACGGACGCGAACGTCGGGACCTGCACGTCGGGCGCGGACTCCTGCGCGGCCGCCAGTGCCGACTCCGACGGATCGACCCATCCGACGGGTTCAACCCCCTCATGCTGCTGGACCAGACCCAGCCAGTAGCGACCACGGCCTCCCAGGCCGACGTGCAGGACGCGGATTGGACTCATGCAGTCCTCCTTCAATGCAGTGACGAGTGACCAGTGACAAGTGACGAGTAAGAATAGGTTGTCATTCTGAGCGAAGCGAAGAATCCCGTCGTGCGTGAGACCCTTCGCTGCGCTCAGGGTGACATGGGGGGAGCAGTTCTTCGCCTCAATCTCAATTTTCTTTTACTCGTCACTCGCCACTTGTCACTCGTCACTCTATTTACACGTGCCATACGTAGAGATCCCGATTCGCCAGGGGAAGCGTCACCCGCGCGCCGCCTAAGCGATGGCTCTCCGCGACCGCGAAGCACAGCTCGGTGGCGCGGTGCGTCACGTCGATGTTGCCGAGCGGCGGCCGGCCGGTCTCCACCGCGTCGATCAGGTCTTCGAGGCAGGCTAACGTGGCGCTGCGCCGCTCGACGGGCGGGTAGGGGACGTCCTGGTAGACGGTGTACTTTCCGGCCAGTTTCGTGGCCTTCCTCAATCCCCAGGTGATACCGTTGTCCACGGCGCGGATCGTCCCGTCCGTCCCGAACACCTCGAAATCCCAGTTGCCCGCCGGCACCGTCCAGGCCGCCAGGCCGCCGTCGAATTCGATCTGGTAGACGGCATGCGGGTCTTGATCGAGGCGGTTGTCCTCGATCTTCAGGTCGAGCGGACGTAATTCTCCGTGCACGCTCACCGCGGCCGGGTCGCCGAGCAGGTACATGATCGTATCAATCGAATGGATATGGCCGTGGAGCAGGCTGGACGGGGCGTAGTGGACGACTAAGCGGGGGGTCCCGATCTCCCCCGCTTCGATCAGCCGGCGGGCGGTGTGGTACCGGACGTCGAACCGGCGCAGGACGCCGGTGTTCAAGGCGACCCCATGTTTCCGGCAGGCATCGAGCACCGCGTCCGCTTCCCGCATCGAACAGGCGATCGCTTTCTCCAGGTAGATCAGCCGGACGCCCGCCTCCGCCGTCTTCACCGCCATCTCCGCGTGGAGTTCCCCGCGAGTGCAGATGGCCACTAAGTCGGGCCGTTCCTGGGCGATCATCTCCAGATAGTCCTCGTACAGGGCGGTCACTCCCCAGCGGTCCCGGAACGCGGCCCGTTTCTCCGGCCGGATGTCCGCGCCCGCCACCAGGCCGATCCGGGGACTGGCCTGACACGCCCCTGCGATCGAGTAGGGGAGGGCCATCGCCGGATAGTCGACGACTTCTTCATCGATCGTGCTGCCCATCCGCCCCAGCCCGACGATCGCCGCTCGATAGGTGTTCATGGTGCTTCCTTTCTGTCCATAAAGGTTCCAAATTCCAGGTTTCAGGTTCCAGGTCAGGCTTGAAGTGTAGGGGAGGCAGGATGAGTTGTCAAGGCGCAATTTGGTGGGCGGTGAACACGAAGAACTGGATTTCCGCTCCCCGCTCCCCGTTTTCACGGGACAAGTTTCGCGGGAATGACACCAGATTTTTCTCGTCACTCGTCACTGATTGTTACCGATCGCCGATTTTTCTTGACTTTCTCATCACGTCCTCTATACATACGTAATGATTCTTCAGGTTATTCCTAAGCGCATTCCTGATCTCGTCTATCCTTACCAGACCAATGAGAGAGCACCGTCATGCCACATGGCACGATTACGCGGTTGAACAGTGCCCGAGGGTTCGGGTTCTTGACCACTCAGGAGGGGACCGAGCTGTTCTTCCATCGGTCGAGCGTCCAGGAGGCCCCCTTCTCCCGACTGCAAGTGGGGGATCGGGTGACGTTTGAGGTCCAGCACACCCCACGGGGACCGCGGGCGGGGCAGGTGCAATTAGCGGTCGCAGCGGCTCAGTTGCACGTCACCCTGGCCGTCCGTGACCTGGAACGGGCGGCGCAGTTCTACGCCCAGGCGCTGGGGTTCAAACGGGTGACGATCAACCCGGCGTTCGTGTTGATGTACCGAAGCGGGGTCGTCCTGGGCCTCAAAGCGGACGACCTCCTCTGGCATCCGCAGGTGGAAGGACCGCCCGGCGACGAGACGATCCGGGGATTGGGAGTCGAACTCGTCCTGGAAGTCACGGATGTCGAATACTTCTACGCGCAGATGCAACAGGCGAGTGTGACGATCCAGGAGCCGCTGGCCGACCGTCCGTGGGGGGCGCAGGACTTTCGGATCTTCGACCCGGACGGGTACTACTGGCGGATCACGTCGCCCCGGAAGCTCCAGAGCCGGCTGCCGTCCGCCGAGCCGCCCGCGACCCCCAACGGTCCGGGCGAGATCGAACGGAGCTTGGCGACGACAATCCCCTCTGAACCGGAATCACACCCCTCACACACGTAGAGGAGTCGTATGGAGCCTGAATTGGCATTCATCCCGGAGAATATCCCGGAGACAGTCAAGCGGCAGGAGATCCAGGGCGGGAACAAAGCCCGGCGGGGGCTGCCGCGGCCGGTGGACTACCGGTGCTACCAGACGGCCGGCCCGATCGTGGTCGACGGGCGACTGGATGAGGAATCCTGGCAGCGCGCCCCCTGGCTGGGCCCGTTCGTCGATATGGAGAAGGGGACGCCGACCGAGTTCGACACCCGTGTCGCCTTCCTCTGGGACGAGACGAATTTCTACACCGCCTTCACGCTGGAAGAGCCGGACGTCTACGCGTACGAAACGAAGCGGGACGGGGGCGTGGGCGGGGATTGTGAAGTGGAAGTGTTTATCTTGGGGGAAGGGGTGTACTACGAACTCGAGATGAACGCCATCAACACCGTGTATGAGGTGTTCTGGACCTGGTTCCAGCCGTTAGTGGAGACGGGCGACCTGGAGGGTTTGGATCGGCTGTTCATGACCCGGCGGGCGATCTATGGGAGTCTGCAGGACGACTACCCCGGCCGCCACGGGAGCTTCGATTGGGACTTCCCCGGTCTCCAGACGGCCGTCCAGATCGACGGCTCACTCAATTGCCGGCCGATCAAGGATAGGGGATGGACGGTGGAGATCGCCTTTCCGTGGGCGGGATGGACGGACCTGGCGGCCGGCAAGCGGACGATTCCCCCGGCCGACGGAGATGTCTGGCGGATCGGCTGCTCGCGCGTCGAACACTGGCGGGACGAGGCCGGGACCGTCCTCCGAGGCCGGGACTGGTCGATCTGTCAGCACGGGAAGATTCAGATGCACCTGCCGGATCGATGGCCGTACGTGATGTTCACGGACGAAGTCGTAGGCGGATAATGGTCTCCCTTCTCCCTCTCACCGTCGCCTGTCCGCAGTGTGGGTCGCAGGACGTCGTCTATAGTTGTGAGCCGGACTGCTGTTTTAACCACGTCTGCGGGAGGTGTTACACGAGCTTCGAGCTCATCACCAGGCTGGTCGGGGAACAGCCGGGCACGCTCGACACGCCAAAGGCCGAGCGGGATTCCTGCGCGCCGACGGTTGCGTGCGCCCGGTGCGAGAGCATCGAGGTGTGCCTGCTGGACACGGGGGAAACGCCGCCACGGCTGATCTGTTTGTCCTGTCACGCGCTGCTGGCGCTGGGGTTTACGGAGGTGTCACCGAGGGCAGAACATTTTGGATTTTAGATTTTGGATTTTGGATTAACTGTGATGTGCGGTGGCCACTATGACTGAGCGTCCACTCCCAGGTTCATCAATCCAAAATCGAAAATCGAAAATCCAAAATCGGAAGGGAGGGGCTTATGGAGGTCTTAGGCGTCGATATCGGAGGGACGGGGATCAAAGGCGCGCCGGTGAACGTCGAGACCGGGGAGTTGACGGGGGAGCGGGAACGGATTCCGACGCCCCATCCGGCCACCCCTGACGGGGTCATCGCCGCCGTGGCGCAACTGGTCGAGCATTTCAACTGGAAAGGCCCGATCGGCTGCGGGTTCCCGGCGGTCATCAAGGGGGGCGAAGTCCATACCGCCTCCAACATCGCCCAGGAATGGATCGGGGTCAACGCACAGGGTCTGCTGGAGCAGGCGACCGGCCAGACGGCCACGATCATCAACGACGCGGATGCCGCCGGACTGGCCGAGATGCGGTTTGGCGCGGGGAAAAGCCGGCACGGGCTTGTCCTCATCGTGACGCTCGGCACCGGGATCGGGAGCGCGCTGTTCATCGACGGCCGCCTCATCCCCAACACGGAGCTCGGTCACATCGAGGTGCGGGGGAAGGACGCGGAACGCCGGGCGGCCGAGAGCGTCCGGGAGCGCAAGCAATTAAACTGGAAGCAGTGGGCGCGCCGGGTGGACGAGTACCTGCACACGATGGAGCGGCTGCTCTGGCCAGACTTGATCATCATTGGCGGCGGGGTGAGTAGGAAATACGAGCGGTTTTTTCCGCACCTGACCGTCCGGGCTGAGATCGTCCCGGCTCAGTTGCGCAACGACGCCGGGATCGTCGGCGCGGCCCTCGCCGCCGTTCCGTCCCGCTCGTCACGCGCGCGCAGGGATTCGAAATAGAGCGCACGATGTCCACCCTCACCGGCGAGTTTCGTTTGCTCTTCTGGGCGATCCTCGGCGTCATCGTCCCGTTCGGGCTGCTCCTCTGTCTGCTGCCCGGTCAGACGGCAGTCTACTGGGCGTGGGTCATCCCTCATCCCCGCTCCGCTCTCCTCATCGGCGCCGCGTATGCCGGCGCGATCGCCTATTATGTGCTCGCCCTGCGGATGAACGACTGGCGGCAGGTGGAGAGCGGGATGGGCGGATTGGTGCTGTTCTGCCTCGTCCTGCTGTTCGCCACGCTGATGCACTGGGAGGCGTTTCGCCCGTACCACGTCACGACCCTCGTCTGGCTGATGTTCTACTACGTCGGCCCGTTCCTCGTCCCGATCCTCTCCCGCTTACAACAGTCACGCGCGGGCGTCCTGAACTTCGAGGGGACGCCCGACCTGTCGTCCGCATGGCGGCTCTGGCTGATCGCGCGTGGGTTTCTCTACCTTACCGTTGCACTCGCCGGACTCGTCTTCACGACCAGGCTCACCGCAGCATGGCCCTGGCCGATCGACGCGCTCGAACTCCGCGTGTTTATGGGCCAGCCGGCCATCATCGGGTGGAATGCGGTGGTCGTCGTCCGGGACGGCGTGACGTGGCGCCGGTATCGTCTGGGCCTCGTCCTCACCGGCGCGATCGGCCTGGTGCAACTCATCGGCCTGGTGATCAACTCAACCCCGTATGACTGGTCGAGGCCGCTGGGCGTGCTGCTTCCTGTGGTGTTCGCGGAATGGTGTCTGACGTCGTTGATCTTGCACCTGAGATACCGATCATGAACAAAAATTATCCGTCTTGATTATCAAAAGGATGGACGATGTTCATTCAATTCGGGGTCAGACTGATCGGTGTGGTGTATCTCGTGTTCGGGGTCGTCGGGTTCCTCCCCATCGACCTGATCAACCCAATCCATCACGAAGGGGTTGGCGCGCGGTACCTCTTCCGCCTGATCGCGGTCAACTGGCTGCATAACGCCGTCCATGCGGGGATCGGTCTGAGCGGACTGTGGGCGGCACAGACGGTGGGACGCGCTCAGCAGTGGGGCAAAGTCTGCGGGGTGGTGTTGTTGGCGTTGTTCGTCATCGGGATGGTACAGGCGTTCCTGGAGGGACTGCCCGCCGACCAGGCGCTGCTCGGACTCGTCCCGCTGAACTCGCCGGGACATGTCCTCCACTTCGTCACCGGGGGGATCGCACTCTATTTGGGGCTTTCTCGATCTCACCTGAAGACGTGACGGGAAAGTGGGAAAGGGAGAGAACTTCTCCCACTCTCGCTTTTACTCGTCACTTGTCACTCGTCACTCTATTCAGTCCCACCGGCCCGGAATCGCCGTCCCGCACTGCGGACAGCGCCCGCCCGGCATGAGCCGGTACTGGAGCACTTCAAACCCGAAGCGTTCGATGACGAGGGTGTTGCAGGACGGGCAGCAGGTGTTCTCGTGCGGGCCGACGCGGCCGGGCAGGTTGCCCGGGTAGACGTAGCGCAGGCCGCAGTCGTGCCCGATGCCGGCCGCGCGGAGGAGGGTCGCGACCGGGGTATTGTCCGGGTCCTTCATCCTATAGTCTTTGTGGAACGCGGTCACGTGCCAGGGGATGTCGGGGGAGAGGTCGACGAGGAACCGGGCGATGTCCCGGAGTTCCTCATCCGAATCGTTAAACCCGGGAATGATCAGGGTGACGATCTCCACCCAGAAGCCGTTCGTGTACAGCCGCTGGATGGTGTCGAGCACGTTCTGCAGCACCCCGCCCAACTTCCGGTAGTTACGATCCTGGAAGGATTTCAAGTCGACCTTGTACAGATCGACCCACGGCTTGAGGTAGTCGATGACCTGCTCGGTGCCGTTCCCGTTCGACACGTACGAGGTGACCAGGCCGTGCCGTTTGGCTTCCTTGAACACCTCCACCGCCCACTCGCTCGTGATGAGCGGTTCGTTGTATGTGCTCGT
Organism: Candidatus Latescibacterota bacterium; assembly: GCA_016209865.1. GTDB lineage: Bacteria > JAAXHH01 > JAAXHH01 > JAAXHH01 > JACQVL01 > JACQVL01. The sequence continues at coordinate 14,099 of JACQVL010000169.1, forward strand.
TATGATGCGCGCGCCGTACCGTCTGGTGAGGGAGACGAGGTGTTCAGGCGTGACTTCTTTCGGCGGGGCGGTCGCTGACGGGTCGCGCAGCGCCTGGCTGGTGAACCAGTTCTGACAGTACGCGCAATGGAAATCGCAGCCGAGCATCCCGAAGCTGAGGGCGAGCGAGCCGGGGTAGGCGTGGAAGAACGGCTTCTTCTCGACCGGGTCGACCTGGAGTGCGCCCACATAGCCCGACGGGACGTACAGCGTCCCCCCGTCGTTGAACCGGACGCGGCAGATGCCGGGCCGGCCGTCCGGGATGAGGCACCGGTGACCGCAGGCGTAGCAACGCACCCGGCCGTTGGGGAGGCGTTCGTACAGCGTCCCGGCGGTCGTCTTCTGTCGCAACACCTGTTCGAGGGTGGGAGTCTCTGCGGCGATCATCCCAGCTTCTCGGCGTGATGGGTTCAGAATTTGAAACTTCTCTCTTGCGTCGATCTTGACTCTCAATTATAATATACCCACTCCCGGTTCACTGTCAAGGCACATCTGACGCCGCGCTCATCTGATTGATGATCAAAATCGGCTCTGATCTGTAGGGGCGACCCGGCGGGGGCGCCCAGGGCGAGGCACCGCTTCGCCCCTACACATCGCCGACAGGGGATTTCGTGGCCGTTTTGCTCAAACCTGCCCTCTTAGAGCGTCTGCCGGGCCCGGTCCAGGCGACCGTCATCGCCTGCCACCGGCTGACGGCGAAACGGCGTCTGCTGAACAAGGAACAAGCGCGCAAATTCGTGCACGAACGGGGCATCGTCACCCTGTTTGCGGGCACGGAGCTTCCGAGTATCCAGGAAGCGCTCGTCGGCACGCCGATCACGAACAAAGGCAACGAACGGTTCGGGCCGGGGTTCGGGATCGCCTGGATCTGGGGGAAGGACATGCCGGAGGGCGGGCAATGTGCCTACGGGTCGTTCTTCCGGGAGAAAGCCACCCTGGTCGCCCGGCGGCTCTGGCCGGTCTTAGGGGTGCTCGGGACGTTCGACTATCACCGGGCTCACAAGTCGGGCCGCCTGTCCGTCCCGGCGTGCCGGATGGCGGCGTACATAGAGGAGCACGGGCCGACCCGGAGCGATGTCCTGCGCAGCACGCTCGGCTACGAGAACCGGGCGGGCAGCATGAAATTCCAGCGGGCACGGCGCGAGCTGGAGCGGCTGTGGACGATCATCACCGTCAAGCACGGGGAGCACATCGGGGGCGCGGACGTCAACACCTGGGAGCTCACCGCCCGGTGGATGCCGGACGAGGTCAAAGAGGAAGCCCGTCAACTCACCCGGCCGGAAGCCGAGGCCCGCTTCGTGCTCGCGGGCGTGGAGTCCGCGCTGGTCGTCGAGGAACGGGGCATCTCCCGATGGTTTGGCTGGACGGCGGCCTGCACGGCGAAGGCGGTCGACCGGCTCCTCCGGTCAGGACGCCTCTACCGCATCGAGGGGGAACGCCCGCTGCTCGTCGCCGGTACGGCGCGGCAGGCGTGGGAGACGTGAGACTGGCCATTACGATCGCGCTGATCGCGATCGGTCTTGCGTCGTTCTGGTTTGCACTGCGGCAGGCTCGTCAACGACGACGCAGGACGGAGCACCGGCAGGCGCTGCACCGGCTCGGCCTTCCTGATGAGGTGGTCAACGGGTTCTTGATCCCGGATCAGATCAACCTTGGGACCTTCCTGGTCAACTACGAGCAGTACGACCCTGTCCGCGTCTCCCCCTTCTACCCCCGCTGGTTCGCCGCCGCGTACCCCGACGTCATCCGCCATTTCAGCGACGTGTTGAAGACGGGCAACGTCGTCAACCTGCTGCTCGCGTTCGAGCGCGAGCAGGTCGCCCTGTCAACCGACCCGGAGACCGGTCTGTTCGACCTGGCCGCCCTGTGTGCGTTCAAAGAGTATTACCGGCGATCCACGCAGAGGAGGCGGTTTGAGTGCGCGGGAAAAGCAGGGGTCAGGATTCAGGGGTCAGGGGTCAGTTAAAACAGGGATTCCCGCTGGAGTTTATCCCCGCGAAAGCGGGGACGGGAATGACACCGGATTTTTCTCGCCACTCGTCATGGTCACTCGTCATTCGTCACTGATTGTACCGACCATCGATCGCTTTTTTGCCCCTACTGACCCCTGACTCCTGACCCCTGACCCCTGTCATTCCCGATGTACAGATCGCAATACGTCGTGTTGTTCCCGCGGAACGGATAATTGCCCCACCGGTCCTGCTTCAGACCCTTGACCCAGGGTTTTCGCAGTTCAAACGCCAGTCCGTGCCACAAGAACGCCCCGCCCACGTCGGAGACCAGGATGTGCTCTGCCTCGTCGTAGTATCCGAAGCGTTTCTCCCGGTCGAGTTCGCCCGTTCCTTTGTCGATCAGCGCGTCGAACGCCGGGTTCACCCAGTCATGACGGCCATAGCCCTTAGGCTGCGAATGCCAGACGAGGCCAAGCATACTCTGCGGGTCGGGAAAATCGTACCCGAACCCACCCAGACTCATCGGGATTTCCCAGTTGTACATGCTCTGCAGGTATGTCTTGCTCAGCACATTCCGGATGGTGATGTGGATGCCCAAGACCTCCCGGAACCGCTGCTGGAGAAACTGCGCGACCTGGCCGTTGGGCGATGTCGGAGAGGAATCCGACATCCACAGGTCCATCGCCGGGAACCCCTTCCCGTTGGGATACCCGGCTTCCGCTAAGAGCTGTTTCGCTAACGCCGGGTCGTACTGCTGGATGGACTTGTATTTGTCTCCGACGTAGCCGGGGAAATGCAGGGGGAGCATCGTATAGGCCGGCAGCACGATATCCCGCAAGATGGCATGGGCGATCGTCTCCCGGTCGATCGCATGGGCGATCGCCTGCCGGACTTTCAGGTTGTTGAACGGCGGCGTCCTCGTCCGGAAGAAAATATACTGCGTCGCAAACCCGTCGTACGTCCAGAGTTCTTGGCTCAGACGCGGGTCCTGCTTGATCCGCTCCAGGTCGGCGGAACTGGAGACGGCGATGAGGTCGATCTCGTTGTTCTCGTAAGGCAGGAGTCCGACCCCGCCCGACGCGCTGGTCGCCCCGAACGTGCCCGTGAAGATCCGTACGATCTTCCGGAGAGAGGCTTTGTTCGGGCCGTTGTAGTACGGGTTCAGCCCGAACGTCATCTGCTTCCCAGTGCTCCATTCGTCCAGTTGAAACGCGGAATTGCTCACACACTTCCCCGCCTCAGTCCATCGGGCCCCGTACTTCTCGACCTGCCAGCGGGGCACCGGGGATGAGGTTGGGAACTGCGTGATGTAGGGGAGGTAGACGCACGGCTTCTCCGTCTCGATCACAAACGTCAGATCGTCGAGCGCCTTGAGTCCCAGGGAACCCGGATTGGCGTTCTTCCGCTGGTTGTATGCTTTCGCCCCCTTGATGTCGTAATAGAAGAACGCATAGATATTCCCGCCGTTGGGGTCGAGGAGCCGTCGGTAGGTGTACTCGAAGTCGTGGGCGGTGACCGGCGTGCCGTCGCTCCACTTCGCGCCCGGCCGGAGGTGGAACGTCCACGTCTTGCCGTCGGGGGTGCTCTCCCACCGCTCGGCCGCGCCGGGGATGAGTTCGTTGTTGTGGTCGAGCATGCAGAGGCGTTCGAACAAAAATTCGCTCGCGCCCGACTGGTAGACGGTCATGCTGATGTCCAGGCTGGCGGGTTCGTACGCTAAGTAGCGGAAGACCTGCTGATCGGGCGGCGCGGCGTCCGGCGGGAGGGGTTTGGCGGCGTGTTCGGCTGAAGGGCGGCTGGTCGATGGAGCCTGCTGGCCGGGCGATTGACCGGGTGGGGTGCGATCCCCACAGGCGAGGACGAGGGCGAGAGGCATCAAGGACAATCGCAGGATGATGTGAGAACACCTCATAGGGCGAGCACTCCGTAGCCGGTCGATAGACGTGAGAGAGACATCACACGCTGAAGCATAACCGTTACCAGAGGAAAAGCAAGAAAATTTTCATTCTGTCATGCTCTCGATTGCGCGAAATTTTCCACTCGACAGAAACCTCTTGATCGACCGGAACGCGCATGATATTTTAACAGGGGTCAGGAATCGAGGGTCAGGAACCAGGGAGCGCGTATGGAGAAACTCATCATCGACGGGGGCATCCCCCTGCACGGCACGGTCACCCCATCGGGGAACAAGAATGAGGCATTGCCCGCCTTAGCGGCGGCGCTGCTGACGGATGAAGAGGTCGTCCTCTCCAACGTGCCCCTGATCGGGGATGCCCGGACGATCGCCGGCCTCGTCGCCGACCTGGGCGCGGACGTCACCTGGTCTGACGACCATCGGGTGACCATCCGGGCGCAGCATCTCCGGACGACCGTCCTCAACCCCGCCCTCTGCCGGAGCGCGCGCGCGTCCATCCTGCTGGCCGGGCCGACGCTCGCCCGCTGCGGGACGGTCGACCTGTACCCGCCGGGCGGCTGCAAGATCGGCCGGCGCCGGGTCGATACCCACTTCTTAGCGTTCGAGGCTTTAGGCGCGACCGTTGACGCGGGAGAGACGTTCGTCATCCGCGCGCCGCATGGACTGCACGGGCAGGACCTCTTCCTGGACGAGGCGAGCGTGACGGCGACCGAGAACGCCATCATGGCGGCGGTGCTGGCGAAGGGGACGACGGTCATCCGGAACGCCGCGTGTGAGCCGCACGTGCAGGGCCTTTGCCGGCTCCTGACGGCGATGGGCGCCCAGATCGACGGGATCGGCAGCAACATCCTGACGATCCAAGGGGTCGACCGACTGCACGGGGCGGAACACCGGATCGGCCCGGATATCGTCGAGGTCGGGAGTTTCATCGGGATGGCCGCCGCGACCGGCGGCGGGGTCACCATCCGGCAGGCCGCGCCGGAACATCTCCGGATGATCTTGCTCGAGTTCGCCAAGCTCGGCGTCCAGGCTGAGGTTCGCGGAGACGATGTGTTCATCCCGTCTGGTCAGACGCTGAAGGCCGTCCCGGAAGTGAACGGCGGGGTCCCCAAGTTAGACGACGGCCCGTGGCCGCAGTTTCCGACCGACTTGATGAGCGTCTTGATCGTCGTCGCCACGCAGGCGGCCGGGACGGTGCTCGTCTTCGAGAAGATGTTCGAGAACCGGCTGTTCTTCGTCGACAGCCTGATCCAGATGGGCGCGCAGATCGTGCTCTGCGACCCGCACCGGGCGGTCGTCGTCGGCCCGTCCGTCCTGCGCGGCGGGGTGGTCGTCAGCCCGGACATCCGGGCGGGGATCGCGCTCGTCATCGCGGCGCTGTGCGCGAAGGGACGGAGCGAAATCCGCAACATCGGCCAGATCGACCGCGGCTACGAGCGGATCGATGGACGGCTGCGGGCGTTGGGGGCGAGGGTTGAGCGAATAGCGGAAGAATAGTTCCAGATTCCAGGTTTCAAGTTCCAAGTGTGAATCCGACCTGGAGCCTGGGACTTAAGGAGTTCGTATGATCAACGTCGGTTTCATCGGGGCGGGGGCGTTAGCGAACGCGATGCACTATCCGAGCGTGGCCGCGTTCGAGGACGTGACGATCGCGGCCATCTGCGACCTCAACCCCGAACGGCTGAACACCACGGCGGAGAAATACCAGGTCGCTCACCGGTACACAGAGTACCGGCGGATGCTCGATGAGGTCGACCTCGACGCGGTCTACGTTATCATGCCGCCGGTGTTCTTGAAGCCGATCGTGCTCGACTGCCTGGCCGCCGGGAAGCATGTGTTCATGGAGAAACCGCCGGGCGCCTCGGTCGCCGACGCGCAGGAGATGGCGGACGCCGCCCGCGCCCACGACCGGCTGACGATGGTGGCATTCAACCGCCGGTTCGCCTGCGTCGTCGTCGAAGCGAAACGGTTCATCGACGACCGCGGCCCGATCACCCAATGCCTGGTCGAGTTCCATAAATACCACATCGGGAACGCGCGGTGGGAGTACTACGGGACGGGCATGTTCGAGACGGACATCATCCATGTCGTCGACCTCCTCCGGCATTTCGGCGGGGAAGTGACCGACGTAGAGGCGTACGTCCAGACCTGGTATTCCGACCAGGAGAACGTCTTCAACGCGCTCCTTCGGTTCGAGAGCGGGGCAACTGGCATCCTGACGGCCAACCGGGCGTCGGGCACCCGGTACGAACGGTTTGAGGTCCACGGTCACGGCATCGCTGCGTACATCCGCGCTCCGGAGATGGCTGAGATTTATAAGGATGGAGAGTCCCAGCCGTTTATCCTCCGGGGGTCGGTGCTGGTCGGCAACGAGCAGCCGTACCGGACGTATGGGTTCTTCGACGAGAACCGGCATTTCATCGACTGCATCACGACGGGACGCCAGCCGATGACCAACCTCGACGACGCGGTGAAGACGCGGATGCTCGTCGACCGGATTTTAGAAGCGGGGCGGCACAGGGCGGGTTGAATGTTCACCACAAAGACACGAAGGACACAAAGTGACATCTCATGATCGTTGATCAACTTTGTGCTCTTTGTGCCTTTGTGGTGAAATAGGCTGTAGGAAGGTGATCCCTATACCTGAGCGTGACGTCCTGGACGTCGATGTGCTCTTTGTGGGCGCGGGGCCGGCGAGCCTGGCGGGGGCGATCCACCTGGCCCGGCTGGTCCGCGACCATAACGCGGCGGTCGTAGCCGGGAGCGGCCAGAAAAAGCTGGACGGCCTGAGCATCGCGGTCATCGAGAAGGGACGGGAACTGGGCGCGCACGGCATCTCCGGCGCGGTCATCGACCCCCGCGCCGCCCGCGAGTTGTTTCCCGATTTCGACACGCTCAGCGCCGCCCTCGACGCCGCGCCGGTGACGGACGACGCGGTGTATTTTTTGACGGAGCGCGGGAAGGTCAAATTTCCGATTCTGCCCCCGCCGCTGAAGAATCACGGCCATTACGTCCTCTCCCTGGGCCGGTTCGTCCAGTGGCTCGGCCAGAAGGCGGAAGAAGCCGGGGTTGACGTGTTCCCGGCGTTCCCCGGCGCGTCGTTGTTGTATGACGATGGACGGGTGGCCGGGGTTCGGACGGCCGACCAGGGACTCGATAAATCTGGCGCGCTCAAGCGCAATTATCAGCCGGGAGTAGACATCCGGGCGAAGGTGACCGTCCTGGGCGAAGGGCCCCGTGGGACGCTGACGAAGCAGCTCGTCCAGCGGATGAAGCTCGACGCGGGCAAGAGTCCCCAGGTCTACTCCGTCGGGGTCAAGGAGGTCTGGGAAGTCCCGGGCAGCCAGGCGCACCGGGGGCGGGTCGTCCATACGATGGGCTATCCGCTGAAGAACGAGACGTTCGGCGGCGGGTTCATCTACAACATGGCCAGCCAGCTCGTGTCGGTCGGACTCGTCGTCGGCCTGGATTACCGTGACCCGACGACGGACCCGCATCATGAGTTTCAGCGGTTCAAGCTCCATCCGTTCGTGCGCGCCATCTTAGAGGGCGGGAAGCTCATCAGCTACGGGGCGAAATCCATCCCCGAAGGGGGCTACTACGCCGTCCCCAGGCTGTACACGGGCGGCTGTGTGCTGGTCGGGGATTCGGCCGGACTGCTCAACGCGCAACGGCTGAAAGGCATCCATCTGGCGATGAAGTCGGGGATGGTAGCGGCTGAGGCGATCCGGGGCGCCCTCCTCACGGACGACTACTCGGAGGCTGGGCTGGCCCGGTATGATGAGCTGATCCGGGGGAGCTGGGTGTGGGACGAGCTGTACCGGGTCCGGAATTTTCATCAGGGGTTCAAGCGTGGTCTATGGGCCGGTCTGCTCAACGCCGGGGTGCAGCTCATCACCGGGGGACGGGGGTTCGGCGAGGAACCGGTCTTCGAGGCGGGCCATGCCCGGATGCGGAAGCTGAACGAGGACGATCCGTCCCGCACGACGGAGGCGCCCTACAAAGACTTAAGATTCGATAACGCCTATACGTTCACGAAAGTGAACGACGTCTACTACTCTGGGACGATGCACGAGGAGAACCAGCCCTGTCACCTCGTCATCACGGATGAGGATATCTGCAACACCCGGTGCAAAGAAGAGTACGGGAATCCCTGCCAGCACTTCTGTCCGGCGAACGTCTACGAGATGGTGGCTCAGGACGACGGGGAGACTCGTCTCCAGCTCAACCCGACCAACTGCGTCCATTGCAAGACGTGCGACATCATCGACCCGTACCAGATCATCACCTGGGTG
>JACQVL010000178.1 GCA_016209865.1 Candidatus Latescibacterota bacterium
GCGGGATCCCACTTTTGTGGACGCGCAATGGCAGCTTGCCCTCACCCGCCTGGCCCTCGCTCAGGGACTATTCGGCGCGTTCACGGTCGGCGACATCCGCAGAGAATTCGAGCGGGTCATCAAGCTCGACCCGAACCATCCAGAAGCCTACTACATGCTGGGCACGACCTACTATGACTACGGCAAACTCGACGATGCCGCCGCGGCCATCCCGCTCTTCGAGCAGCAACTCGCCGCCAACCCGCGACACGAGGACGCACGCTATCAGCTTGGACTCGCCTACATCGACGTCGAACGCGTCATAGACGGCATCGCGGCGCTGGAGCGCATCCAGCGGGTGAACCCGTCGTGGGTCGTCCGGATCAACCAGACGATCGCGGAAGCGAAACTCCGGCACTCGATCGTCCGGGCAGACAGCATTCAGTCGGTCTTAACCCTCCTCCCGGAGGCTGAACACCGGCTGTATCTCGACCTGCGTCCGGTGCTGCCGCCCGGACAGGGTGCTTTCCCGGAAAACCTGTCCCTTGCTGATGCCGAAACAATGGCGTTCCGTTACTGGCAGGAGCATGACCCGACGCCGGGCACCCCGCAGAACGAACGGTTCGTCGAGCACTGCCGCCGGGTCGCGTACGCGCGCCGGTACTTCGGGCGCGGCCAATGGCCGTGGGATCGCCGGGGGGAGGTGTACATCCGGTATGGGGAGCCGTCGGCCCGCCGGGTGTACACCGCCGACTACACCATCCGCCCGCCCTCGGACCCGACGAGTGCCGGAGCGACCCCACAGCTCGGCATCCGGCAGGTGGAAGAGTGGACGTACACGACCCCACCCCTCCGTTTTGAATTCATCGATCAGGGATCAAATTTCGTGTTCGACCTCTCCCTCCCGGTGGCCTCGGGCGATGTCGCCGTCCAGGCTGAGCAGGCCCTCCGCGATCAGGGGGCAGAGGCTGAACAGATGGCAGCCCGCACCCCGGCATTCTACCCCGCCGACGAGAGGCACGGCCCTCCGCTCCGGTTTTCATACAGTTTAGCGGTCTTCCGAGGCGTGAACGGTCAGAGCGAGGTCGAGGTCGATTACGCCATCCCCGCTAACGAACTCGCGTTCATCGAGGAGAGAGCGTCGCTGGAAACGGCGGTGGTCGTGTACGATGAGGGCTGGCGGGAAGTGACCAAGAGCGTCGAACAGACGCAGGTCGCCGATCAGACACGAGGAGCCGGACGCGCCGCCCAGGTGGCCATCTACCGGCGCACCTTAGCCGTGCCGCCGGGCCAGCGTCATGTCGCCCTGCACGTGACCGACCTGCACTCGCGGCGGGACGGGATTTCTCGTCAACCGTTGATGATCGAGGGGTACGAACCGGGACGCTTCGCGATGAGCGATATCCGGCTCGTGACCACCGTTCAGCCCATGACCAGCGGAACGTTCGTTCGCGGCGGACGCCGGCTCATCCCCAACCCCACCGGCGTCTTCCTCACCACCCGTCCGATGACGCTGTATTTTGAGGTCTACAACCTGCTGAAAGACCGGAATGGACGGACATCGGTGACGATCGAGTACACCGTCTTCCCCCTGTCGGGATCGTCAAGGCCGGCGATCGCGCTCGTCAGTCCGGCGGGAGGACAGACCGGCAAAGGGCGTGAGTTCTCCCTCATTCAGGAAGAAGAAGGCACGGAGGACACGCTCCGGCGGGATACCGCGATCGAGATGAAGGACGCGCCGCCGGGACGCTATGCCCTGCAGGTGACGGTGACTGATCACAACCGGGACGAAGAGACCCAGAAAACGGTCGTGTTTCAGTTGGTGCGCTGAGAACACAGCACACAGGAGAGTCCTACGCTATGAAAGCCCATGTTGCCATGCACAACGGCGCGCCGACGCTGTTCTTGAACGGCGTGCCCACGTTCGCCAGTATGCAATGGTTGTCTGCCTTCATCGAGCCGGACGGGACGCTGCCGAACGAAGGGGCGATCCGCGAGTTCGGTAAGGCCGGCGTGCACCTCTATGCCCTGGGCGTGGGGAGCGAGTGGTGCGGGCCGCGACCGGGGAACTCTGACCACTTCGACTTCTCTATGGTCGAGCCGTACCTGCGGGGCATCCTGAGGGCCGATCCGGACGCGCTGTTCCACCTGCGCATCTACCTTGAAACCGGTCCGTGGTGGAACGACCTCTACCCGGAGGAGTGCGAGGTCGGGTCGGACGGCAAACGGCTGAACATGTCGTACGCCTCGACGGTGTGGCAGGCTGACGTGAAAGAATACCTGCGGCGGTACGTCGAACATCTGAAGGCCATCGGGCTGTACGACCGCGTGATCGCCTACCAGGTGTGTCCTGGCGTGTGTGGAGAGTGGGTCAAAAACATGACCTCCATGGAGCCGATAACCGGCGACTACAGCGAACCGATGCGGCGCTCCTTTCGCCGCTGGCTGCGCCAGACGTACCGTGACGACGTCGCGGCCCTGCAAGCCGCATGGATGGATACGGCCGTGACGTTCGAGACCGCCGAAGTGCCGTCGGACGAGGAGCAGCACCACACGACGCACTTCCACTTCCGCGACCCGGTGAAGGAACGGAAGGTGATCGACTATTACCGCGCGCTGGCTGACCTGGTGGCTGATACGCTGATCGACTTCTGTCGCACGATCAAAGACCTCACACACGGAGACGCCTTAGCTGGCGCCTTCTTCGGCTACCTGCTCGACCAGGCCTGGAACGATTGCTTCTTCGGCGGCGAGAATGATGGCGGTTATTCAACGATTCAACGCAGCGGACACTTAGGCTTGCGGAAAGTCCTGGCCGCGCCCGAGGTGGATTTCCTGGTCAGCCCTTACGGCTATGCCTTCCGCGGATTAGGCGGGGATGGCCTCTCCATGCTCCCCAGCGAATCGGTACGGCTGCACGGCAAGCTCTACATCTACGAAGAAGACTCCCGCCTGCACAACCTGTTCGACCCGGACGGCCGCAATTACGCGTTCGAGCATGCGGCGGCCATTCATCAGCGTTGCATGGGCAACACCCTCACGCACGGGTTTGCGATCTGGTGGTTCGCGGACTGGCCGGCCGGGACGTACGAGAGTCATCCGAAGACCGAGCCGAGTCCGTTCAACCCGTGGCTGGCGCGGTTTCAGCGGCTCGGGGAGTTCAGCCTGCACCTCGACCGCACCCCGCAGGCCGAGGTTGCGGTGTTGATAGACGACGAGAGTTTCTTCTACGAGACCTTGCGCAACAATTTCAACCTGGCGGGCATCTTCTACCAGCGCGTGCAGGGGTTGCCGCGTTTCGGCGCGCCGCACGACGTCTACCTGCTGCAGGACCTGATCGAGGGCCGGCTCCGGCCGTACAGGCTGTATATTTTTCTGAACGCGTGGCGACTCGACCACAATCGTCGTGCCGCGCTGAAGCGTGAATTGCGACGCGATGGTCGTACCGCCGTCTGGATTTACGGCGCGGGGTACCTGGAAGATGGGCCGTCCCTCGACCATATGACCGACCTGACCGGCTTCCACTTCGGCAAGGGGGACAACCCGTGGGGCGTGCTGATGCACATCACCAACTTTACGCATCCGATCACCAGGGAGGTCTCGCAGGAGGTGTTCTGGGGGACGAACAGTCCGCTCGGCCCGCTCTTCCATCTCGAAGACCAGGACGCCACGGTGCTGGGGCAGGTGGTGTATTCGCTCGGCCGCTGCAAGCCGGGCATGGCAGTCAAGGAATTCCCCGACTGGACGTCGGTCTACGTCGCCGCGCCGAACGTGCCAGCGCCGGTGTTGCGGGGCATCGCCCGCTCTGCCGGGGTGCATCTCTACAGCGACGCGGGCGACGTGCTGCACGCCACCCCGGAACTCCTGAGCGTACACACCGTGGCCGGGGGAACGCGGACGTTCCGGCTGCCGAAGCGCGCTGAAGCGGTCTACGACCTGTATCATGATCGGGAGATCGCCCGCGACGTACAGGAATTTCAGGTGGAGTTGCCGCCGGCGTCATCGGCGCTGTATTATACGGGGAATGCGCGCAAGCTCACGACGTATTGGAAGACTCACCGCTGAAGAATCGTCCCGCTTTGCCAGGAGATGCAGTATGTCACGGGCTTCGCGGCACAGAAGGCGTGCTGTCCACAAGCCTCAGCCTCGCCTGATCGATGAACCGCCAGCGAAGCAGGAAAAACGCCGGCGACACCGGAAGCTGTGGAGTCTCGTCCTGATCGTCCTTCCTCTGCTGCTGAGCCTGGTCATCCCCAGATCGACCCACATCGAAGGCTCTCGCTCACACCCCACGACCTGGGTGACCGGCTCCATCTTGCCGTCAGTCTCCGCGCCCGACCGCGTCCCTACCGAACTCACCGCGATCGTCCGGATGACGCACTCCCAGATCGCCGTCACCAACGCGGACAGCGTCGGCTGGCGCAACGTCGTGATCGGGATTAACGTGGTCAGGCACTGGGGCGAAGGGTTTCTCTTCCGATCCCCTCAGCTCGATCCGGGGGAGACGCTGACGGCGGGGGTGATGGAGTTTGCCCGATACGATGGAATCCGGTTCAACCCGTCGAAGGCACGCCTCAAAACGCTCTCCATCGTCTGTGACCTGCCCGACGGGCGCGGGCAGTGGACGACACCTCAACACATTGGCGGTCAGTGATCGGTGGTCGGTCGCCCCTACTTCACTCGTCACTCGTCACTTTCTGCTTCACAGCACCCTGGATGCCTTCCAGACGGTCGACTCGTCCGGGATGGAGGCGTCCCGGTACGTGGGGATGAACGCCCACCGGTCCTGGCCGGTGGCGTTAGGATGCGAGCTGTGAATCAGCCGGTCGTGAAAGAAGATAGCTCCCCCTTTGTTGAGGGGGACGGTCACGACTACACATCCATCCAGCGCGTTCTCTAAGATGCGATTGCCGAACCCGTTTTCACTCTCAACGAATGCATGCGTGTGATTCATCCGGTGAGAACCGGGAATCACTTTCAGACACCCGTTGTCGGGGGTCGCGTCGTCTAAGGCGATCCAGACGGAATACTTGGTGGCGCCCCCCCAGTACGCGTAATCCTGGTGCCAGGGAGATGCAAAGGTAATCTTGCCCGATTTCAACACCGGTTTGGCGCTGAGGAACTCGATGTTCGGGCCGATGAGCTGTCGCAGGACGCTGACCAGGCGCTCATCCGCGACGGCTTGCGCAAAAAACGGAGGGATGGCCTCACACATCCAGACGAACACCCCCGAAGCGTTCACCCGTTGCTCGACCTCGTTCCGGGCCTCCGCTTTCCACTGCTCCATCTCGTCGGGCGTGAACAGATCGTGCAGCACAAGAAACCCGTTCTGATCGAACGAGGCCACCTCATTGAGCGAGAGTATTCTCAGTTCGTGCGAAAGCGCTGCCATGCGTGTCGCTCCTTTGTCGTTCGAGGTTCACGGACTCGGCTCATTCCAGAGGTGTTCGTTCATCATTCATCGTGCATCATTCTGCAATCGGTCTGATTCCCACTCGATCGTGCTGGGCGGCTTCGTGCTCAGGTCGTACACGACGCGGTTGACCCCGCGGACTTCGTTGATGATCCGACTGGCGACCCGGCCAAGCAGGTCGTGGGGCAGCCGCGCCCAGTCGGCGGTCATGAAGTCCTGCGTCGTGACCGCCCGCAGCGCGACCACGCTCTCGTACGTGCGCTCGTCCCCCATGACGCCGACCGTCTTGACGGGCAGGAGCACCGTCAGCGCCTGCGCGACGTCGTCGTACAGCCCGGCCCGGCGGAGCTCGTCGATGAAGAGCGCGTCCGCCTCCCGCAGGATGGCTAAGCGCTCCGGCGTCACCTCGCCCAGGACGCGGACGGCCAGGCCGGGTCCGGGGACCGGGTGCCGGGTGATGATCTCTTCCGGGAGGCCCAACTCTCTGCCGACCGCCCGGACTTCATCCTTGAACAGCTCCCTGACCGGCTCGATCAGCTTCAATCGCATTCGCTCCGGCAGGCCGCCGACGTTGTGGTGCGTCTTGATCGTCGCCGCCGGGCCTCGGACTGAGGCGCTCTCGATCACGTCCGGGTAGAGCGTTCCCTGGGCCAGGTACTCGACATTCCGCAATGAGGTCAGTTCGTCTTCTAACACCCGGATGAATTCAGACCCGATGATCTTCCGTTTCTGCTCCGGGTCAA
>JACQVL010000173.1 GCA_016209865.1 Candidatus Latescibacterota bacterium
CGTCGTTCGATTGGCTATAGATGTAGGTGCCCAATGACGCCAGCAGCCGGGCGATGTTGGGCGGGCAGCAGGCGCAGCCGAACCATCCCTGGCGCATGCGATCGCCGTTCGAGCGGAGGGGATTCTGGTAGAAATAGTGCTTCCCGTCGAGTGCCAGGCCGGACAGGAACCCGTTGTAGAGCGCCTGTTCCATCACGTCCGCAAACCGGACGTCCCCGTTGAGCATCAGCATGCGGTGATTCCAGAGGATGCTGCCCACGGCCGCGCACGTCTCCGCGTAGGCGGTGGTGTTGGGCAGATGGTAATCCTCCGTGAACCCCTCGTTGTGGGAGGACGGGCCAATCCCGCCCGTCACGTACATCCGGGTGAGGGTCAGGTTCGCCCACAGCCGCTCTAAGGCGTCGCGGAGCGCCGGCTCCCCCGTTTCCCCGACGATATCCGCCATCCCGCAGTACAGGTACATCGCCCGCACTGCGTGGCCGGCGACCTTGTCCTGCTCCCGCACCGGCTGATCGTCCTGCGAGTACCGGCCGTCGTACTGGCCGTTGACGAGGTAGAGCGCCCGGTTGATGTCCACGTTCCCGCCGGTGTTCGGGTCGGCGATCTCCAGGTCGAACACGGACGGCCGGCGTCCGCGCTGGTCGATGAAGAACTGCGCTAAGTTGAGGTAGCGTGTCTCGCCGGTGACCCGGTAGAGGTCGACCAACGCAAGCTCGATCTCCTCATGACCGGGCATGCCGTTCCGCTTGCCGGGACCGAACACCCGGTCGATGTGGTCGGCCAGCCGGCAGGCCACGTCGAGGAGGGATCGCTTGCCCGTTCCCTGGTAGTGGGCCACGGCCGCCTGGAAGAGATGACCGGCGCAGTAGAGTTCATGCATCACGCCCAGATTTGTCCATTTTTTATCCGGTTCCTTCAGGATGAAGTACGTGTTGAGGTAACCGCCCTCCTGCTGGGCGGCGGCGATGGCGGCGATCACGTCGTCGAGCTTGCGGTCGAGCGCCGGGTCCGGGTGAGTGGTGAGGGAGTACGACGCCGCCTCGACCCACTTGTAGACGTCGGAATCGTTGAAGAAAATCCCCTCGAACTCCCCGTCCATCGTCCCGGCGGCTTTGAGGAAGTTTCGGATGCGGCCGGTCTCCTCGCACTGAGCGAGCTGGTAGTCGAGCGTCTGCTCCCGGTTGACCGTGATCCTGGGCGTCCAGAATTCGTCGTCGATCGTCACATCACGGAGGGGCAGCGGCTGCATCCGCCGGTGCCGGCCGTGCGAGGTGATGGATGTGGACATTGGCCGTCTCCTTACAACCCTAAAATACTCCCCGCGTCCCGGTGGATCATCTGCTCGATCTGATCGGAGTTGAGACGCGGCAGCGAGGTCCCCTCCAGTATGTCGTTCAGATGCCGGAGGCCGTGCAGCGAGGCATCGACGGTGGTGATGGGGAAATCCGTCCCGAAGAGGAGCTTGTTCCAGACGCCGTATTCCTGGACGAGCATCAGGCTGGGGTAGAGCTGGAACGGGCGGTAATGGAGGGCGGAGACGTCCGCGTAGACGTTCGGATGTTTGCGGATGACGACGACGGTTTCTCCCTCGTACGGATGACCGAGATGGGCGAGGATGATCTTGCAGTCCGGGTATTTGATGGCGACCGCATCCAGATGACGGGGCAGGGTGCAGTCGAGGGGCGCCTGATCGACGAACGTCGTCCCGGTGTGCAGGAGGACGGGGAGATGATGGCGGGTCGCGTACGCCCACAGGTCGTCGAACTTCGGGTCCTGCGGATAGAACCCGGCGTACATCGGCAGCAATTTAATCCCTTTCATCCTCAGGTCTTGATGTCCCTGGATCATCTCGTCCTGCCAGCCGTCTTGGGTCGGGTCGAGGGAGAGGAACGGGATGAGGTGGTCGGGGTCCTGACGGCAGTATTCCGCGACGTATTGGTCGGGCGTCCACAGGCCGGAGAGTCGCGCTTTCCCACCGAACACGACCGTCTTGAGCGGCTGGCCGGCGGTCTGGCTGGTCGCCCGGTAATCGTCCAGCCGGCTGGACAGGTCGATCTCGTACCCGCGCATCCGAATGGCCTGCTGGCGGAATCGTTCCGTGCAATGGTCGGGATACCGGAAGGCGTGGGTGTGGACGTCGAAGATCATGGGGAAGCTCCGTTTCGGATTTTAGATTTTGGATTTGCGATTTTGGATTACAGAATAGAGGAATCGCGCCGCTTCAGAGTGAATCAACCTGTGGCACACCAATCCAAAATCCAAAATCTAAAATCCAAAATCGATCACGTTGCGGCGTGCGCAGCCTGCGCCTCCTGATGCCGGTCGTACTCGCGCAGGTGGGGCCAGCGGTATGCGATCAGAGCGACGGCGGCGATGCACGCTAAGCCGCCCGTGGCGACGGAGAACGGCGCACCCCAGAGTTGGGCGACGGCTCCGGCCTCGAGCTCACCGAGCTGCGGGCCGCCGATGACGAAGACCATATTGACGGAGGTCATCCGCCCGCGAAGCTCGTCGGGGGTGACCAACTGGCGGATCGTGCCCCGCAGGACCATGCCGACGGTGTCTGACGCGCCGATCAGCATCAGGGAGACGAACGCCAGGCCGAACCCGGGCGCCAGGCCGAACAGCACCGTGGCCAGCCCGTACACCCCGACGGCCCAGAGGAGCAGGCGGCCCTGCCGGTTGACGCTCCGGATGAGGGACATCACCCCGCCGGTCACGACGGCTCCGATGGACGGCGCGGCCGCGAGCAGGCCGTAGCCGCGCGGGCCGACGTGGAAGATGTCGCGGGCGAAGACCGGGAGCAGGGTCATGGCCGAGGCGAAGAACGTGGCGGTGAAATCGAGCAGCATCGTCGACAGGACGATCGGGGAGCGCCGGATGAACCGGAACCCGTCGAACGCGGCTCGCAGGCTCACCTCGCGCGTCGAGCCGGGCGCATGAGGGACGGATCGCATCCGTATCAGGGCGATGATGACCGCGACGAACGAGGCTGCGTTGATCCAGTAGACGGTCGCCGCCCCGCCGACGGCCAGGAGCAGGCCGGCTAAGCTGGGACCGACGACGGAGGCGGTCTGGAACATCATGACGTTCAGACTGAGCGCGTTGGTCAGGTGCTGGCGCGGGACGAGGTTGGGGATGAGGGACTGCCGGGCCGGGTTGTCGAACGACCCGACGGCCGCGGCCAGGGCGGAGATGAGGTAGATCAGCCAGGCGCTCTCCCGGCCCTGTCCGGTCATCCACCCTAAGGTGGCGGCCAGGACAGCCATCCCGCTCTGCGTGCACAGCATCAGCCGCCGCCGGTCGTGCGCGTCCGCGATCACCCCGGCGAGGGGAGAGCAGATGAGAATCGGCACGATCCGGACGAGGCCGACCAGTCCCAGGGCGATGGGCGCGTTCGTCAGCCGGTAGATGTGCCAGAGAATGGCCGCTCCCTGCATGCTCGACCCGGTCTGGGAGATCAACTGCCCCATCCAGAGCAGGCGGAAGTCGCGAGAGTGCAGGGCCGGGAAGCGTGCGGTTGTGATCTGTGGGTTCGGGTGATTCATCACGGATGTGGAAGATACATGACAGACGCGGGCTGTCAAGGTGAATCGGTGGTCTGTAGTCGGTGGTCGGTCAAACCAGCGAAGAGTAGGGGCACGATTCATCGCGCCCGTCAGGACGAGTGACGAGTAAAAAAACAGTCTTGACACATCCTCCCTGTTTCAGTACACTTTAAGGACATACCGTACTAATGAAATTTGACGACCAAAATCGGTAAAGATCTGTAGGGGCGAATCTTGTATTCGCCCCGATGCGGGCGATCACAAGGATCGCCCC